>NZ_JBTBFV010000040.1:0-50799 GCF_054786995.1 Mycobacterium sp. ZZG | reverse complement strand
ACCAACAGGAACAACCCGATACCGAGATCGGGCGATCAGCCACGCCCACTGGGACCTATACATCAGCTCAAAGCCTCACAACCAGATTCAACCCCACACCAACCGCCGATCGGTGTATCCAGGCTAAAAGACCGCCGCGGGATCCGAATGCGTGATAGATCGCACCGTTCGAAATCGAGGTGCGCTGCGACAACGCCCTGATCGTCACCGCGCGCGGCCCCGCGTCGGCGGCCAGCTGCTCAGCCGTGTCCATCAGGTGGTCCAGGTCGATGACGCGGGGTCTGGGCACCCGAACACCATAACAGAGCGCATGCTCTGTTATGATCCGCCGTTAGGCTGAGACGAAAGCCACCCGATCCTCTGGAGACCCTGCATGCGGCCGAGCACCGCTGAAACCTTGCGGCCGCTGTCGACGGCGATCAGAGAAGGTTCGGCGGCCGAGCACGACGCCGCCGAGCGGTCGCCATTTCTGAGCGACCTGCTGTCCGGGGGGATCGGCCGGCAGGCTTATGCGCAGTATTTGGTGCGGTTGCGCGGGATCTACGACGCACTGGAGAACGCTGTGCGGGCACATCGCGACGACCCGTTGGTCGCGGCGGTGTACGACCCCGCGCTGGAACGGGTGGCGGCCCTGGACGCCGATCTGGACCACTGGGCGCCGATCGAACCGTGGATTCAGCTGCGGTGCAACGCTATCGGGAGAGGATCAGCGGCCAGTCCTGGGGTGGCGCGCTGGTGGCCCACCATTACACCCGCTATCTGGGCGATTTGTCCGGTGGGCAGGCGATGGCCCGAATCCTCGACCGCGAGTTCGGTCTCGACGGAAACGGGTTGGCGTTCTACCGCTTCGGTTTCCGGGTCAAGCCGTACAAGGATCACTACCGGGAGCGCCTGGACGGCCTCAGTCTGGACGCCGCTGACATCGGACGGGTGGTGGCCGAGGTCAAGACCGCGTTCGCGCTGAATCAGGCGGTGTTCGACGAGCTGGCCTCCGCGCGGTAGCGGTGCTCAAGCGAGGACAGCATGCCCGCGATCATCGACTGAGACGGCGCCGCAACCCGGTGGTAACAGAAGCCCGTTACAGTGGCGCCACGCACAGCGGGGTCAGGGAAGGGCGACTGCGTGGTGGCAGACGGTTCCCGAACAGTGGTGTTCGCGCTCTACGACAAGGTGACGCTGCAGGACGTCGCGGCACCTCTGGAGATCTTCGCCAGGGCCAACGATTTCGGCGCCCGGTACCGGGTGCTGCTGGTGTCGCCGACCGGGGGCGCCGTCGGCACGACGGCCTATGCGCAGCTGAACACCGATGTGCCCCTGGCCCGGGCGCCCGAATCGATCGACACCTTGCTCGTTCCCGGAGGCGTGCCCGCCGGTTTCTCCTTCACCCCCGGCCTGCACGACATCCCGGAAGAACCGACACCGGATTCGGTTCCGGACGCGTTGATGATGGTTCGCGAACTCGCGCCCCGGTCGCGTCGCATCGCATCGGTGTGTACCGGGGCCTTCGTGCTGGCCGCTCTGGGGTTGCTCGACAACCGCCGGGCGACCACGCACTGGGCGCACTGCCAGACGCTGGCCCGCACGTATCCGAAAGTGAAGGTCGACCCGGATTCCCTGTTCGTCCAGGACGGACCGTTTATCACCGGTGCCGGGATCACCGCCGGCATCGATCTCGCGCTCGCCCTCGTGGAGAGTGACTTCGGTCCGACGGTCGCGCGACGCGTCGCGCGCTGGATGGTGGTCTTCCTGCAACGGCCGGGTGGGCAGGCGCAGTTCAGCGTCTGGGCGGAATCGGCGCTGCCGGTGACGGGGGGTCTGCGAGGTGTCGTGGACTCGGTGATCGCCGACCCCGGCGCCGATCACTCGATTGCCGCCATGGCCGCCCGCGCCGCGGTAAGCGAGCGCCATCTGGTGCGGATGTTCCGCGAACAGGTCGGGATGACACCGGCGAGGTTCGTCGAGCAGGCGCGGCTGGAGGCCGCCAAAGTACTTCTTGCCACGAGCGACAAAGGGCAGGACGCGGTGGCACGGCGCACCGGGTTCGGGACACCGGACACGTTGCGGCGCACGTTTCGCCGAAATCTGGGAATCTCGCCCAGCACGTACCGAAATCGGTTCCGCACCACAGGTATCGACGGGTAGGGCCGGAAGCCGGTGTGCCGCGATGGCGTCACGCCGGTGTCCGGCGAGCGACCAGGTGATCGCGGACGCGGGCCCCGGAGCGTAATCCACTACGCCGGGCCGCGGCATGAAACGACTCGCCCGCGAGCACCAGCCCGACCGCGTTCTCCAATCGGATTCCGTCCACGTACTCCCGCAGCGTCACCCCGACCTGGGCTTTGAAGAGCCGGGCGAGGTGACGCGGGCTCAGACCGAGTTGCGCTGCCACGACGTCGAGTTCGTAGTGCCCGGCGGGATCGACGACGATCGTGGCCATCAGCCGATCAAGTCCGGGGTGCTTCGGCCGCGCGGTGCGCGCGGCAGCCGAGATCTGCGGATGGCCCTCCAACCGCCTGCCCAGCAGCACCATCTCTTTGCAGATGTCTTGCGCCACAGCGTTGCCGAAGTCGTCGGCGACCAGTGCCAGCGCCAGGTCGATCGCGGCGGTGCCGCCGGCGGACGTCCAGACGTTGCCGTCACGGGTGTACACCGAGTCCCGTTCGATCGCCGTCGACGGATGCCGGGCGGCGAACACTTCCAGATGCCGCCAGTGAGTGGTCGCGCGGCGACCGTCGAGCACTCCCGCCGCCCCCAGCGCGAACGACCCCGCGCAGATCGATGCGGTCCGCCGCGCCGCCGGCGCGAGCGAGCGGACGGCTTGATCCAGGTGTGCGGGCACACCGCCCGTGACCAGGCAGTCCCCGCCCGGAACCAGCACCGTGTCGACGTCGGGTGGCAGCGGCGACGTCGCCGCGTGAATCGACAGTCCCGAGCCGCACCGGATGGCGGCGGTACCCGAGGTCGAGTACAGCCTGACCGAATAACGGCAGCCCAGCACCTGGGCGACGTCGAAGACTTCCAGCGGCCCGGTCAGGTCGAGTGTGCGGACACCGTCGAAGACCAGAACGGCGATATGCCGTGACCGGGTGTCGGCGGGGATGTTCATCGCGTCAGCGTCGCCGGTACGGGGACCACACGTGGTGCGATGTCCGGATTTGTCCACCTTGTGTCCGGGTCGGTCGGTCGGCTGTTGCCCGTGTCCTGTTCCGCACAAACCACGTCCATGTCGGACACCGGTGGCAATGGTGACTTTACGTCGCCGAAACACGGTCCGCTCAACGTTATTCGGGTCCGGTCGATCAAGCGAGGTGGAACTCTATGGATTCACGGTCTGCGCTGACGCTGAGCATCGGGGTGCTCGGCGGGCTGGCGGTGGCGTTCACCGCGATGGTGGTCACCGTCCCCATCTGGGTGGTGTTCCTGGCATGGGCGTCGTTCTTCTTCGTCGGCGGCGGGCCGGCGGGTTGGGTGCGGTCGGTGGCGAGCAACCTGGTCGGTGTCGCCATCGCCTGCGGGAGCCTCTTTGCCGCCCATCTTCTCGGCGGAAGTCTGGCGGTCACCGCGATCGCCGTCGGGGTGGGCAGCGCGCTGATGGTGCAGGCGTCCTGGGTGGGGCTGTTGTCCACCACGCCCGCCGTGGTGGTGGGGTTCGCCTCCACGGTGTCGACCGTGGCGGGGACCGGGCAGTTGGTCACCGCCACGAGCATCTCGCATCCCGGCCTGGTGGCCGCATCTGCCTGCGTGCTGGGGGCGACCTTCGGAATCGTCTCCGAATACCTCGCCGCGGTGATGACAAGAACGGCGCCGACGGCTGCGGCCGGGCGCCCCGACACGGAAGGTGCGACGGCGTGAAACTGCAGCATCATCTGGGGGGTCTCGAAGGGCTGCCCCAACCGCTGAATCTGGAGAAGCGGGTTTTCGTCGAGGACTGGGAGAAGCGGATCTTCGGCATCCACGTCGCGATGATGGGTTTGAGCAATCATCTGGGGTCGGCATTGCCGGAGTATCCGATCGCCGACGTGCCGACCGCGTTCCGCGACGAATGGACGTGGGCCGACCTGCGGACCGGTGCGGAAGCGATGAATCCGTTCGACTACTTCAAGTTCCGCTACTACGAGAAGTGGCTCGGCGGCATCACGCAGTTCTTCATCGACAGGGGTTACGTGACCGAGGACGAGCTCCTCGAGTCCCTCGGCGCAGCCGGCACTCAGGCCGAAGACCCGTCGGGGCAGGCGATCGACGACCAGGTGATCGACTACCTGCGTCGCGGCGACAGCCCGCGCCGCGACGTGGCGCACCCGCGGTTCGGCGTCGGTCAGCAGGTGCGCATCACCGACGTTCCTGCGGGGGCGCACACCCGGCTGCCCGGCTATCTGCGGTCCCGCACCGGCACTGTGCGACGAATCTTCGAGGGCGACTACGGCTACTTCGTCCACACCGGGGACGGTATCGGTGATCCGATGCCGATCTACATCGTCGAGTTCGCCCCCGACGAGTTGTGGGGTCCGCGTGCGGAGCCGGGCGCCAACACCCTGTACGCCGAACTTTTCGAGGCATACCTGCAACCTGTCGAGGAGGATTCTCAATGACCGACCAGTTCGCCTACCCGGCCGACCGGGAGAAGTCCAGCGCCGACCGCGTCGCGGCGCTGGAGCGACTGCTGATCGAGAAGGGTGTCATCACCAGCCAGACCGTGGAGAAGGTGTTGTCCTACTTCGAATCCGAGATGACACCGCTGAACGGAAAGAAGATCGTCGTGAAGGCGTGGACGGATCCGGATTTCGCCGCGCGGGTGGTGATCGACACCCCGGCCGCACTGGCCGAACTCGATCTGCCCGAGGGGATGGCCGGCGCCGAAGGCGAACACCTGCAGGCCGTGGCGAACGGGCCGGGAGTGCACAACCTGGTGATCTGCACGCTGTGCTCGTGCTTCCCGTGGCCGGTGCTGGGGCTGCCGCCCTACTGGTACAAAGATCCGGTGTTCCGCGCCCGTGCCGCGCGCGAACCGCGCACAGTGCTCGCCGAGGTCGGGGTGGCTCTGCCGGACGACACCGAGATCAAGGTGTGGGACTCCAGCGGTCATTCCCGGTGGTTCGTCATCCCCGAAAGGCCCTCGCGCACCGAAGATCTGACGGATGACGAACTGATGGAGCTGGTCACCACCGAGTCGATGATGGGCGTGGCGCTCGCGGGGCAGCCGGTATGAAACTGCACAGCACCTGCACCACCGATCAGGCTGCCCCGTCCTTCGACCACGACTGGCAGCGCCGAGCCTTCGGGCTGGCCCTGGCGCTGTCGGAGTTCGGGCACTACCCGTGGAGTGACTTCCAGCAGAGCCTGATCGACACGATCGGTGCGTGGGAGGCGTCCGCGGAGACCGACCGCGGCGAATGGCAGTACTACGACCACTGGGTCACCGCGCTGGAAGACGTTGTGCAACAGCGAGAGCTGCTCACCAAACCCCTTGCTACCGACGACGGTGACCACGCGGTCTCCGACGACCACCATTGAACTCCCCACGAAAGGCACAGCGATGCACATCGAGCCAGGAATCGTCGAAGGCGCGAAGATCGTCCTCAGCTACGCCACAGCGGCCGGCGTCGGCGCCTATGCGCTGACCGCGATGGGCAAGCACGTCAAAGACCGCGGCGCAGGGTCTTTGATGCTGGGCGCAGCGGCGACCACCGCGCTGACACTCGTGTTCTTCCAGGTTCTCCCGCACTACCCGGTGGGGGTGTCCGAGGTGCACCTGATCCTGGGTTCCACGCTTTTTCTGCTGTTCGGCGCGGCGCCGGCGGCGTTCGGGCTCTCGCTCGGCCTCCTCATACAGGGCATGGCCTTCGCCCCGTTCGACCTTCCGCAATACGGCATGAACCTCACCACGCTGTTGGTTCCGCTGTTCGCGCTCCAGTACGTGGCGGGCAGGACGATCGCACCCGACACCCGCTACGTCGACCTCAAATACCGCCAAGCCCTTGCGCTTTCGGCCACCTACCAGGCCGGCATCGTGTCCTGGGTGGCGTTCTGGGCGCTCTACGGGGAGGGCTTCACGGCCGAAGCGGTCAGCAGTGTGGCGATCTTCGGGGCCGCCTACCTGCTGGTGATCATCGTCGAACCACTCGCCGACCTCGGTGTGCTGGCCGGCGCGAAGTCCCTGGAGCGGCTCAAGAACGGTGCATGGCTGGAGCCGCGGCTGTTCAACCCGGCGTGATTCACACCGGTGGCACCCGGTCGATCCACGGCGTCGCCCGCTCCAGCTGGGCCGCCAGCCGGATCAGCAGTGACTCACCATCAAGCGGTGCGACGAACTGCACACCCAACGGCAGGCCGTCTGCGGTCCAGTGCAACGGCAGCGAAATCGCCGGGCGGCCGGTGATATTCGCCAACTGGGTGTACGGCACCCAGCCGAGGTTCTTGTCGACGATGTCGTCGACGAGATTGGTGAAGCGCAGCAGGCTCGCGGTGCGCGTTTTGAGCAACACGTCCGAGGCTTTCTGCAACACCACCGGCAGGTCGAACTCACCAATGGTCGGCGGGGGAGTGGCCAGCGTCGGAGTCAGCAGCAGGTCGTACGACTCGAAGTAGGCGGTCAGACGCCGGGTGTGCTCGTGGCGGCGCTGAACCGCGTCGACGTAGTCGACGCTGCTGGTGGCGCGACCGATCGCGGCCAGGATCAGGGTATCCCGCTCGAAAGCGTCGTCTCCGGCGCCGGTGAGCCGCTTCGCATCCTCCAATTCCCAAGCGGTGTAGACGAACCAGGTCAGGAGAAAATCGCGGGCCAGTGCTGCGTCGTCGAACGGGGCCTGCGGTAGCTCCTCGACGTGGTGCCCGAGTTCGGTCAGCGTGCGCACGGTCGCCTCAACCGCGGCGAACGCCTCACGGTGCGGTGAAGGCGTGATCGCCGTCGGGACCCGTACCCCGATGTGCAGCCGGCCGGGATCTTGTCCGACGCAGGAAGCGAAGGGCGCGTTCGGGATTGCGGGTGCGAACGGGCCCCAGGGTTCGCCGCCGCTGATGACATCGAGCATCGCGGCGGTGTCGCGGACGGTGCGCGACACGACCCCCTGCACCGCCGATCCGTGCATCGACTCGCCGGTCTCCGGCCCCATCGGCGTCAGCCCGCGACTCGGCTTCAAGCCGACCAATCCGCAGCAGGCCGCCGGGATACGGATCGATCCGCCACCGTCGTTCGCGCCCGCGCACGGCACGATCCCCGCAGCGACGGCGGCAGCGGAACCGCCCGAGGACCCGCCCGGGGTGCGGCTGCGGTCCCATGGATTGCGCGCCGGACCCCATGCGACGGGTTCGGTGATTCCCTTGGCGCCGAATTCCGGGGTGTTGGTTTTACCGAAGATGACCAGGCCGGCGTCGATCCAGCGCTGCACGATCGTCGCGTGCTCGCGCGCCGGCGTCGACATCAGCGCGCGGGACCCGCGTGAACTGGGCACGCCTGCGTAGTCCTGCGCAAGGTCCTTGATCAGGAACGGCACGCCGGCGAACGGGCCGGGGGCCGCCGTGGCGGGGTCGGCCGCCACGTCGCGCACGATCGCGTTGATCCGCGGGTTCACCTCGGCAGCGCGGGCGCGCGCGACGGCCATCAACTCGTCGGCGCTCACCTGTCTGTCGGCCACCAGCTGAGCCAGGCCGGTCGCGTCCTGGGCGCGGTATTCATCAAAATCCACGACTCGACCGTAGCGTCCCCTGCTTTGCTGACGCCCGCGCCGCAGCTTTTTGACCGCCGCGCAAAATCCGCGGGAAAGCCCCGCGCATGTTTGAGCATTGAGTTTGCTGAACGTGTACCCGAGTCAGCAAACCAAGTTATCGAGAGAAGCTAATTGAGGTTAGCCAAACCTATTGCTTCTTAGGGAACCCTCAGCTAAGTTTCGAGCGCGCCCAAGGGGGCGATGACCAGTTAAAAAGGAGTATCCGTGCAACAAGCACTTCCGGTCGGGTTCGGCGTCGGGGCCCAGCCGAGGGCCACCAAGTCGGCTTCGCGAGTGAACAAGTTCGTGGTGAGTGGCGCCGCGGTGGTTGCTGCCGGCGCCATTGCGGTGAACCCCGTGGCGCCGCTGCCGTCGGCGCCGGAGATCCGGCAGGCCGCCGTTGCGCTGACCGCCAACCCGGTGCTGGAGAACCCGCTGCTGGTCTGGCAGAACACCATCACCACCACGTTCACGCAGATCGGCGCCATCGGTTCGTCGCTGTGGAACACCCCGTTCCCGATCCTGAACCAGATCGGCGAGAACCAGCTCGGCCACCTCAAGACGATCTGGGGTATGACGGCCGAGCAGGCCGGCACCCGCCGCGGCACCGGTCTCGTCGGTACCGCCGAGGGTGTGCAGCGTTCACTGACCAACCTGCCGGTCCGGCTGCAGGCCGCGGCCGAGTTCCTCGGCCAGGGGCAGTTCACCGAGGCGCTGGTCGAGCTCAACACGTGGGGCCTGGTTCTGTTGGAGAACGTGGCGTTCCCGCTGACGTCGATCCTGACCATCCCAAAGGCGATGTTCGACGCGGTCGGCCGCGTGTACGACTCGCTGATCACCCGCGGCAACATCGTCACGATCTCCAAGGGCTTGATGTCCCCGCCGATCACCGCGTTCTTCGCCGCGATGAACGTCGCCGACACCGTGTTCGCGTCGATCAAGGAGGGCAACCTCAAGGATGCTTTCACCGCGCTGGTCAACGCCCCCGGTCTGATCACCGGTGCATTCCTCAACGGCTACAAGCCCTACTTCGGCCACGACGAGAACGGCGACCCGATTTACAGCCCGGAGAACTTCCCCGGTCTGTTCTCGGCCGGCGGCACCCTCGACGCACTGTTCGTCAAGCTGCCCCAGACGATCGCGGCGGCGCTGAAGAAGCCGGAACCGGTGCCCGCGGCGGCTTCTGCGCCGGACCCGACGCCGGCCCAGGCCGCGACGTTCACGTTCGATGTCGACGGCACCGAGGTCAACCTGGTCTCGACCGGCGACGAGGACGGGACCGGCACCGAGGCCGAACCTGCCACGGATACCGTGGACAGCGCGGTCGAGGCCGAGGTTCCCGCCACCGAACCCGAGGTGACCCCGGAGGCCGGGGAGCCCACCGAGGTGGTCGAGGACGAGGACGCCGAGGTGGTCGAGGACGACGATACGACGGGGGTCGAGGACGCCGGCCAGGCCGCCACCGATTCCGAGGCCGGCGGGGACGATGACGTCACCGGCGGCGAGGTCGAGGGTGCGGAGGTCGAGGGTGCGGAGTCCGAGTCGGGCTCCGGCGACGAGTGAGGTGCTGACACGAGCCGGCCCCCTGCCTCGGGCAGGGGGCCGGTTCCGTCTACTCGTCAGCCCTCCGAAGGCTTGTCGACCTCGTCCTCGGGAAGGGGCAGGGCCTCGGCACCCGGAGTCGCAGGCGCCAGCACGTCGGGTTCCTTGGCCGACTCGGACGTTACGTTTTCTTCCGAAGATGTCATGCCGACCCACATACCCCACGGTTGCCGCCGCTAATCCGGCTCGAGAACCTGCGGCGTCGTCGCCTGTACCCGGATCTGCAGCACGAGTATGCGAGGGTATATCGGATGGCGCGCCACGTTGCGCGAAAACCGTCGGCACCGACGGCCGCCGCCGACGCGGGGGCGCTCTACGAACACCTCGGCAAATGTGACGACATTGTCAGGGCGCTGAAGGCCTGGGAACCGGCGCAAGTGGAACTTGGCAACGCCGTCGTCGACCGCGCCGCGGCGCTGGGTAACCGGTCCCAGTTCGCGAATACCTGGACACCGGGCGATCCGGAGTTGCTGCCCGGCCTGTACGGTCCCGGCCGGTGATCAGCCGAGGCGGACCGATGTGCGGGGACGCGAGCAGCTCACGAACGCCGGCTGCGCAGCCTCGGCGGCACGGCGCTGTCGGCGCTCATCACGCACGATCCGGCGCTGCAGCAACCGTTCGTCGCGCGCGGAGATCGACCGATTGAGCTCGGCGAGGGCATCAAGCTGTTGCCAGCTGAGGCCGTCGAGGTCTCCCTCGGCGTCATGCGTGGCCACGACCACGCTGCCGCGCAACAGCGGGACGGTCTTGGCGGTGAAATCGGTGGTCGCCATCAGCAGTTCGGTGGCGATCTGGTTGGCGCGGCGTTGGCAGCCGCGGGCGGCCGGGCTGAACCAGAAGTCGAACTGGTTGTCGGCGCTGGTCAAGCAGTGCAGACCCTGATCCTGGATGAGCTTGTCGATGTCGGCTTTCGTGTAGGCGCGGGTTTCATACACGGCGCCGCTGGCGCTGAAGTACAGGACGGTATTCATGTCGATGATCCATTCGTTTCTTTCTCTGATGTTGTGAAGAGCGCTGACGTCACGGCGCTGTGACTGATGTTACCCATGTGACCAATGAGGCAAACTTCGATATCAATCCGGCCACGACATGTTTGGCCGACAGGCATAGCCTCGAGGGATGGCTGCGCTGCGATTCGGTATCTCGACGTTCGTCAACGACGACACCATCGACGCGGTGTCCCTTGCCCGCGCGGTGGAGGACCGAGGCTTCACGTCACTGGCGGTCGCCGAGCACACCCACATTCCGGCCAGCCGGGAGTCGCCGTACCCGGGGGGCGGCGAGCTGCCGGCGGTGTACTACCGGACCCTGGATCCGTTCGTCACCTTGGCGGCCGCGGCCGCCGTCACCTCCACCATCGAGCTGGTCACCGCGATAGCCCTGCTCATCCAGCGAGACCCGATCACGACGGCCAAGGAAGGGGCCAGTCTTGACGTCCTGTCCCACGGCCGCTTCGTGTTCGGCGTCGGCGCGGGCTGGAACATCGAGGAGCTGCGTCACCACGGCACCGACCCGAAGACGCGAGGCGCGCTGCTGGACGAACGGATTGAGGCCATCAAAGTCTTGTGGACTGCCGACCCTGCCGAATACCACGGCAGGTATGTCAACTTCGACGCGTCCTACATGCGACCCAAGCCGGTGCGCAAGCCGCACCCGCCCATCCTGATCGGCGGCGACTCCGACGCGACCGTCAAACGGATCATCAGACACGAGGCCGGCTGGATCGCCAACCCGCTGCCGGTCGAGCGGCTGAAGAAGCGCATCGACCAGCTTCGCGAAGGTGCCCGGCACGAGGTGCCGTTGTCGACGTTCGGCACCCCGGTCGATCCCGAGTACTGGCGTGCCACAGAGGAACTGGGCTTCAGCGAGCTGCGATT
Organism: Mycobacterium sp. ZZG; assembly: GCF_054786995.1. Lineage (NCBI taxonomy): Bacteria > Bacillati > Actinomycetota > Actinomycetes > Mycobacteriales > Mycobacteriaceae > Mycobacterium > Mycobacterium sp. ZZG. The sequence goes on along the minus strand of NZ_JBTBFV010000040.1, from coordinate 39,617 downwards.
GCTGCTCCCGACCACGTCGCGCGACGAGTCGCTGAGGCTGCTCGACGAGTATGCCGAGCAGGTGGCCCGCTACCGGGGCTGAGGCCCGCTCAGCGCTCGATCGTCTCGTACCGCTGCGCGACCGCGACCAGCTCGTCGCGGACCGCCGAATGCGGCATCGACGCAATCCGTGCGTAGAGGCGCCGCCGATCACGAGCGATCTGGCGGGCGGCACGGTACTGCGCGAGAGACATGGCGGGGGCTCCTGATTCTTGTGATTGGGGGTCCGGGCAACGAGGATCGCCCGTCGGCCGGACATCTCCCATGGTCCGTGTTACGGGCACGTTAATCAAACCGCTGACCTGTGATTTCGGGTACAGAGACGGCCGTCACAGCCGTCCGGCGTCCAGCACCCGAAGCACCACCGCACCCTCGTCGTCGGACGCCTCGAGGTCCACCTCGACCTCGATACCCCAGTCGTGATCCCCGGCCGGATCGTCGAGGATCTGCCGCACCCGCCACACGTCGCGCTGCCGGTCGAAGATGAGCAGCGCCGGCCCGCGCGCGTCGGGGCCGGTTCCGACGTCGTCGTGCTCGTCGAAGTACTCGTCCCCGACGTCCTGCCAGCGCGCCGCGGTCCACCCGGACCCCGCGTCGAGGGCTCCGAGCTCGTCCCAGCGCTCGCGGGCGAACAGCTCGACCCGGCGGAACAGTGCGTTGCGGATCATCGCGGTGAACGCCCGCTCGTTGGCGGTCAGCGGTCGTGGGCGCGCCGGCACCGCCACCGGGGCGTCCATCCTTTGATCCGGCCTCGTGAGCTGTTCCCACTCGTCGAGCAGACTCGAATCGACCTGGCGCACAAGCTCACCGAGCCACTCGACGATATCGGTCAGCTCCTCTGTGCGCGCCGCCGCCGGCACGCCCGACCGCAGGGCCTTGAACGCATCGGACAGATAGCGCAGTACCGCGCCCTCGGAACGGGTCAGCCCGTACACGCTGACGTACTCGCGGAAGGTGAAGGCCCGCTCCCACATCTCCCGCACGACCGACTTCGGCGACAGCTTCCCGTCGGCGGCCCACGGATTGCTCTGCAGGTACACCTCGTACGCGTGCTCCAGCAGCTCGGCCAGCGGCTTGGGGTAGGTGACCTCATCGAGCTGTTCGATCCGCTCGTCGTATTCGATCCCGTCAGCCTTCATCTGCGCGACCGCTTCACCTCTGGCCTTGTTCAGCTGCGCGGCCAGGATCTGCCGGGGATCCTCCAGCGTCGCCTCGATCACTGAAACCACGTCCCGGGCATAGCTTTCCGCGTTCGCGTCGAGCAGGTCGATCGCGGCCAGCGCGAATGTCGAGAGCGGCTGATTGAGTGCGAAGTCGGGAGGCAGGTCGACGGTGAGCCGGTATCGCCTCCCGTCGGGTTCCGGTTCGGCGAGCCGCTCCACGACGCCGGCCTGGCCCAGCGAGCGCGCGATCCCGACAGCTTCCCGGATCAGGCGCAGCTGCCGCTTGCGCGGTTCGTGGTTGTCGGTGAGCAGCCGGCGCATCGCCTCGAACGGATTGCCGGGGCGGTCCACCACGTCGAGGATCATCGCCGTAGTCACCCGCATGTGGCTGGTCAACGGCTCCGGCGCGGCGTCGACCAGCCGCTTCATCGTCGCCTCGCTCCACGGCACCATGCCCTCGGGTGCCTTGCGACGCACCAGCTTCCGGCGCTTCTTCGGGTCGTCGGCCACTTTGGCGAACTGTTTGAGGTTCTCCACCTCGTGATCGGGCGCTTGCACCACGACGGTGCCCGCGGTGTCGAATCCGGCCCGGCCCGCGCGACCGGCGATCTGGTGGAACTCGCGGGCGTTGAGCAGCCGGGTGCGGGTGCCGTCGTACTTGGACAGTGCCGAGAACACCACCGTGCGGATCGGGACGTTGATCCCGACGCCGAGAGTGTCGGTGCCGCAGATGACCTTGAGCAGTCCGGCCTGCGCCAACTGCTCGACGAGGCGCCGGTACTTGGGCAGCATGCCGGCGTGATGCACCCCGATGCCGTGCCGGACCAGCCGCGACAGCGTGGACCCGAACGCCGAGGAGAAACGGAACGCACCGATCATGTCGGCGATCGCGGCCTTCTCGGCTTTGGTGCTGACGTTCACGCTCATCAACGCCTGCGCCCGTTCCAGCGCCGAGGCCTGGGTGAAGTGCACGACGTAGATCGGGGACTGCTTAGTGTCGACGAGTTCCTGGATCGTCTCGTGCATCGGGGTGGTCGCATAGGAGAAGTACAGCGGGACCGGGCGTTGCGCGTTGGCGACCAGCGCGGTCGTCCGCCCGGTGCGCCGGGTGAGATCCTCCCGCAGGTACGTCACGTCACCGAGCGTCGCCGACATGAGCAGGAACTGCGCGCGCGGCAGCTCCAGCAGCGGCACCTGCCACGCCCAGCCGCGGTCGGGATCGCCGTAGAAATGGAACTCGTCCATCACGCACAACCCGAGATCGGCGTCGGGTCCCTCACGTAGCGCGATGTTGGCCAGGATCTCCGCGGTGCACGCGATGATCGGGGCGTCGGCGTTGACCGCGGCGTCGCCGGTCAGCATGCCCACATTGGCCGCCCCGAACACGTCGCACAGCGCGAAGAACTTCTCACTGACCAGCGCCTTGATCGGGGCGGTGTAGTAGCTGCGCCGGCCGGCACCCAGGGCCGCGTAGATCGCACCCGTCGCGACCAGTGACTTGCCCGACCCGGTCGGGGTGGCCAGGATCACGTTGGCGCCGCTGACCAGCTCGATCAGTGCCTCCTCCTGCGCCGGGTACAGCGCGGTGCCGTTGGTCTGCGCCCACGCGGAGAACGTGGTGAACAAGGCGTCGGCGTCGTCGCCGAGGGCACGCAGGGCGGACAGGTCTTCGATCAGCGCGGACATCGGGGTCCAGCCTGCCAGGTTTGCCGAAGGCCGCCGCCGTCAATAGCCCTTCCATGGCGGGGTTCGGTGATGTCCTCGAGTGGGTCAAACACGAGGTTTCTGCGCGCGTGCCGAAGGCTGATCTCGATCAGCGCGACGCCGACTACATCCGCGAGCAGCTCCCGGGGCTCTGGCTGCTGGCCTCGCTGTACTTCCGTGCCGACGTCCGCGGCCTCGACCGTATCCCGCCCGACGGCCCGGTGCTGCTGGTCGGCAACCACAGCGGCGGGAACCTGCCGCCCGACACCTTCGTGTTCACGTTGGCGTTCTGCTCCTACTTCGGCGTGGAGCGCCCGTTCTTCCAGCTGGCCCACAACCTGGTGGTCTCCATGCCCGGTCTCGGCTCGCTGCGCAAGTTCGGCACCGTCGCCGCCAACCACGACAACGCCACCCTCGCGCTGACGTCCGGCGGTGCGCTGCTGGTCTATCCGGGCGGCGACTACGAGGTTTTCCGGCCGTCCTGGAAGCGGCACGAGGTCGACTTCGGCGGTCGCAAGGGGTATGTGAAGCTGGCCCGCGAAGCCGGTGTGCCGATCGTCCCGATCGCCAGCGTCGGCGGCCAGGAGGCGGCGCTGTTCCTCGACCGTGGACAGTGGCTGGCCAGGTTGCTGATGGTGGACAAGATCGCCCGGCTCAAGAGCGTCCCGATACTGTTAGCTCCCCCGTGGGGACTGGCCGTCAGCGACATGGTGCCGAGACTGCCGCTGCCGACGAAGATCACCATCGAGGTGCAGGACCCAATCGCGCCCGACGAGATCGCCGCCGGAGACGACGACACCATCCACACCAAGGTCGAGGGTGCGCTCCAGTCGGCGGTCGACCGGCTGGCCTCCGAGCGACGCTTCCCGGTGATCGGTTAAGGGGGCAGGCGGATGCGGCTGCAGCGAAGCGTCATCATCGACGTCGATCCGCACATCGTGTGGAAGCACGTCAGCGACCCCGGCTGCTACCCGGAATTCATGGCCAGCCTGGAGCGGTGGGAGATCATCACCGAGGGGCCGGTCGGTGTGGGGTCCCGCTACACCGTGCACTGGAAAGTCGGCTCCGTCCCGATCGGCGGGGTTATCGAGGTCACCGAGTTCGACGAGGCCCGCGACCTCGCGTTCATCGGCATCACCGGCGTGGGGTTACGCGGCCGGTTCCGACTGCGGGAGAACGGCCCGGGTCGGACCAAGGTGACATTTCGGCTGTCCTATGAGGCGCCCGGCGGACTGCTGGGCCTGATTGCCGACCGGGTGGCCTCGCGGCAGGTCGGCCGCATCATGGACAAGACCGTCAAGAACCTCAAAGCCCTTACCGAGAGTTGACCTTCACGATCAAAAGAGTGCCAGCGCCTCCGCGATCATCCGATGGCCCTGACGCTCGAATGTCTCATCGCCCACGTGATGTGCCCAGACGGCGGTGCCGATCGCTTCGTGCAGGGCCGACATCCGCCATTGCTCGGGGTGCCGGGGGTCGTCACCGTATCCGGCGAAGAACGCGGCTTCCAGCCGGGGGTCGTCCCGCCAGTGCCGCGCGGCGAGCCGACAGAAGTCGGTGATCGCGGGCCGCCACGCGAAACGGCCGAAGTCGATGACCTTGATTGTGCCCCTTGTGACGCCCCCGTCGACGATCCAGTTCCTCGGTTGCCAGTCACCGTGGGTGGGCACGACGACCACCTCCCGCGGCCGGTACCCCGTCAGGATGCTGCGCAGCCGCGTGGCGATGTGCTGCGGGATCCGATGGGGCTCGCCGAGCCAGCTCAACGATTTCGTCACGGCGGCCGCTTCCCAGTCGGGATCGGTGCGTCGAGCCTGACCGTGGAATACCCGGGCCAACCTTCCCGCCTGCCGGTACGTCTCGGCGGCGAATTCAGCGTCGGAGCCCGACACCAACGACCCGTCCAGGTACCGCACGACGAGAAGGTTCGCCGTGCGGTCACAGTGCAACAGCTCGGCGGCGTGTCCGGTCGCGGCCAGGCATCCGGTGAACCCCTCGAAGGCGGTGATCTCGCGGCCGATGTGGTGGTTCTGCGCTCCGCCGGCCTTGACCACCACCCTGCCGCGTTCGGAGTCCACGTCGAGGACGACGGTATCGACGAGTCCCCAACTCAGATCGCGGCGCAGACGCGCACCGGGGAGCCAGCGGGCCAGGCGTGCGGCCTGCTCGTCGGTGAGCCGTCCGCGATGCCACGACTGCACAGCCATGTCAGCGCCGCGGAGGCGGGAAGTACATCTCCTGGCGCACCGTGCACACCAGCTCGCCAGAGCGGTTGAACATCGTCCCGCCGGCGAGCGCGAGCGTGTCGGTGCTGCTGGGCGAGGACTGGTCGTAGAGCAGCCAGTCCGACAGGTCCGCCGCGGCGTGGAACCACACCGAGTGGTCACGCTGAGCCGCAGCCGAGATCCCGCCTCGCGCGGCATAGGCCGGTTCGGTCAGCGTGACCGCCGACAGATACGCCACCAGCGACGCCGTCAGCGCCGGGTCGTCAGGGACCGCACCGTCGGGCCGCCACCAGATCAGCGAGTGGGCAGGTGGGGCGGTGTCGGCGTCGACGATGCGCCGCTCGAACCAACGCAGGCTGGCCCACATGCCCTTGCTGACACCGTCGGACTCCGCGAAATGCGGAGGCACCCGCGGAAACGAATCTGGTTGTGCCACAACGGGACACGGCGGCTGGTAGGTGACCCCGGCCGGGGTCGGCGACTTGAACGACGACATCGCCTCCAGCAGGATCTCCTCACCCTGGCGGGCGGTCACCCGTCGCGCCGAAAACGTGCGCCCCTCTTGCAGACTCGTCACCTCGAAGGCGACGGGCAGCCGGGCGTCACCGGGGCGCAGGAAATAGGTGTGCACGCTGTGGGGCGTGCGGTCCCCAGCGGTGAGGCTGGCCGCCAACAGTGCTTGGGCGCAAATGTGGCCGCCCAGAATGTGGTTGGCGGGAGCGGGCAGCTGCGCGCCGACGAACGACGTCGCGCCGGCCCGGTCGAGCTGCATGGAGGCGAGCACATCGCCCAGCGAAGAGGACACGCAGGTATCTTGCCTAACAGCTGCGCAGCGTCATCAAGGTGATCTCGCTCGGCGCGAAGACCCGGAACGGCGGACCCCAGAACCCGGTGCCCCGGCTCGTGTACAGCTGAGTCCGCTCGCCGTGCGTGCTCAGTCCGTGCACCACCGGCTGTTCGAGCCGCACCAGGAAATTGAACGGCCAGATCTGACCACCGTGGGTGTGCCCCGAGATCTGCAGATCGACTCCGCCGCGCACGGCATGCGTGACCTGCTTGGGCTGATGGGCCAGCAGCAGCACCGGAAGTGAAGGGTCGGCGCCGGCCAGCGCGGTGTCGAGGTCCGCGCCGTGGCCACGGATGCCCGAGCCCGACGCGGTGGCGTCGTCGATGCCCGCGACGACGAGCCGGTCACCGTCGCGCTCCACCACCACGTGCCGGTTGTGCAGCACCTCCCAGCCGATGCGGTCCATGTAGTCGAGCCAGCCCTGGGCTTCGCTGAAGTACTCGTGGTTGCCGGTCACGTAGACGCGGGCCGATGCGGCGCGCACCGACGCCAGCGGCGCGGCCTGGGCGTCGCGCGTCGCCGCTGTCCCGTCGGCGATGTCACCGACGTGGCAGACCACATCGGCTTCGAGGGTGTTGACCCGCTCCACCACGCCCGCCGACCAGCGGGCACGGTTGATCGGCCCGTAGTGGGTGTCGGTGATGATCACCACCCGCAGGCCGTCCAGCCCGAGACCGAGCCTCGGGAGCGTCACGTCGAGCCGCTTGACCCGCGGCACCCGCATCGCCTCGACGTGACCCCAGCCCAGCAGCACCACGGTCACGGCCACCACCACGACGGTGGCGATCCGCGACCGGGTCGGGTCGGCGACGCCGCCGGCCCACAGCAGCAGCTCGAGCAGCTGACCCAGCACCGACCAGGTGAACAACACCCAGATCGCGCCCAGCAGCGCGTCGCCGGCCGCGGCAGCGCCGTCGCGACGTGTGCGGCCGTGCCCGAGGCGCATCAACAGCGGCAGCGCGGCGAACGCGGCGACGAACCCGAGCGTGCCCGCGGCCACGCCGGCCACCGGCCACGCCGCCCCGCCGAGCACCAGCGTCGACCACGGCACCCCGAACAGCAGCAGCATGATCGCCAGCACCACCGCCACGCGGCGCCAGCGACCGGGGGAGCGGCGCCGCGGGTGGGCGGCCTCTTCAACTGCGTCGGCCGGGACGTCGGACATCTCTCGAAAGTACCGACGGCCGGCTTCCGCGCCGCTGGACCGCAGTGTTGAATGTCCCGAGGAGGTTTACAGATGAGTGCAGTTTCGTTAATCACCGGCGGCGCGGGTGGCATGGGCACGGCCACCGCCCGACTCGTCGGTGAGGACCACGCGGTGGTCCTGGCCGACGTCCGGCAGGACCGGCTCGACGCTGCGGCAGTCGAGCTGACCGGGCGCGGGGTCGACGTGCACGCGGTCAACTGCGATGTCACCGACCGGGACGCCGTCGAACGGCTGTTCACGACGGTGGCGGGCCTCGGCACGCTTACGTCGGTCATCCACACGGCCGGGGTGAGCCCCAGCATGGGCGACGCCGAGTACGTGATGCGGACCAACGCGTCGGGCACCGTCAACGTCGGGGAGGTTTTCTTCACGATGGCCGGAGAGGGCGCCGCGCTGGTCAACGTGGCCTCGATGGCGGCGCACCTGGTGCCGGCCGAACTGATCCCCACCGCAACCTTCCCGCTGGCATTGCAGGACCCCGACGCGTTCCTGACCGAGATGCTGCGGGCCTGCGAGCTCGCTCCCGAGGAAGCCCGGTCCGGTATCTCCTATGCGTTCAGCAAGGCCTTCGTCCGCTGGTACAGCAGTTCGCAGGCCGAGCGGTTCAACACCCGCGGCCTGCGCGTCGTGTCGGTGTCGCCGGGTTCGGTCGACACGGAGATGGGCCGGCTCGAAGAGCAGGCCGGCGCCGGTGCCCTGGTCGCCGACGCTGCGGTCCCGCGCTGGGGCAAGCCGGAGGAGATGGCGGCTCTGCTCGCGTTCTGCGCCAGCTCCAAGGCCGGCTATCTGACCGGCACCGACATCCTCAACGACGGCGGCGTGGTGGCCTCCATGACCGAAAGAGCGCGACTGGCCGCAGGTTAGGATGGCCGCGTGCGCAGCCACGGGTGGGGCGGTAACACGCCCGCCTCCGACGAGGAGGCGATCGACCGCATCCTGAACGCCGCGGACACCATCATCGCCGACCGCGGATCGGCGATGCGCATCGCCGACGTGGCACGTGAACTCGCCGTGACCCGGCAGACCGTGTACCGGTACTTTCCGAGCACCGACGCGCTGTTGATGGCCTGCGCGATGCGGTCCGCCGACGGATTCCTCGACCGGCTCGCCGCGCACCTGAGCGGGTACACCGATCCTGCCGCCGCGATGGTCGAGGGTGTTGCGTACGCCGTCGAGGCGCTGGCCCACGACGACACGATCGAGTTCCTGTTCCACCAGCGCGGCCGCGGCGGCGCGGTCCCGTCGATCACCTCCGACACCGCCCGCGCGTTCGGCCGGGCGCTGCTGCACCGTCTCGACGTCGACTGGGAAGCACACGGTTTCGACGAAATCGCCCTCGATCAGCTCGCCGAGTTCGGGCTGCGCTCGATTCACTCTCTGCTGCTGGACCCCGGCAGTCCACCGCACGCCGGCACGGAACTGCGCACCTTCCTGTCCCGCTGGCTGGGGCCCGCCGCCGCGTCGCCGCGCGGCCGGCGTTCGGTGGCATCGGTGAGCGGCGGTCGTGGACAATCGGCAGGATGAGTTGCTGCCAGCACAACGGTGTGGGGGGCGCAGGGGACACCGCGTTCACCGTCGACGCGTCACGGATCACTTTCGGGCGAGGCTGCCTGCGTGAGGCCGGTGACCGGGTCAACGCGCTGGGCGTCGCGCGGGTCGCGTTGTTCACCGACCCGACGGTCGCCGAGCTGGAGATCTTCGACACGGTGCAGCGGTCCCTGCGGGGCGCCGGCATCGACATCGTCGCCTACACCGACGTCCGGGTCGAACCCACCGACGAATCCTTTAAGCAGGCAGCGGAATTCGCGACCGAGGTGGCCGCGGACGGTTACGTGTCCGTCGGCGGCGGTTCGGTCATCGACACCGCCAAGGCGGCCAACCTCTACGCCAGTCACCCCGCCGACTTCCTGGAGTACGTCAACGCCCCGGTCGGCGCCGGCGCCGCGGTTCCGGGCCCGCTGAAGCCGCACCTCGCGTGCCCGACCACCTCGGGCACCGGCAGCGAGGTCACCGGCATCGCGATCTTCGACCTGCTGTCGATGGCGGCCAAGACCGGCATCGCCTCACCGGCGCTGCGCCCCACCGAAGCACTGGTCGACCCCGACTGCACCGACACCCTGCCCGCAAACGTGGTGGCCTGCAGCGGCCTCGACGTGCTCTCCCACGCGCTGGAGTCCTACACCGCGCGGCCCTATCACCGCCGCGCCGCACCCGGCAGACCCAGCCAGCGGCCGATGAGCCAGGGCGCCAACCCGTGGAGCGACCTGGGCAGCGTGGAGGCGCTGCGACTGCTCGGCCGGTACCTGCAGCGGGCCGTCACCGACGGCGCCGACGGGGAGGCCCGCGAGCAGGTGATGTGGGCGGCGACGCTGGCGGGTATCGCGTTCGGCAACGCGGGAGTGCACATCCCGCACGCGATGGCCTACGCCGTGGCCGGGCAGGTGCGCGGGTTTCACCCCGACGGCTACCCTGGCGACGAACCCCTTGTGCCGCACGGGATGTCGGTGATCCTGAACGCGCCCGCGGCGTTCCTGGCCACCGCGCCGCTGGACCCGCCGCGGCACCTCGACGCGGCAGCGCACCTCGGGGCGGACACTGCCGGGGCCGCGCCCGACGACGCCGGGACCGTGCTGGCCGACCACCTCGTGACGATCATGCAGGCGGTCGGGATGCCCAACGGTCTGGCCGGTGTCGGCTACTCCCAGGCCGACGCCGACGCCCTCGCCGAGGGTGCGTGGCCCCAGCAGCGACTCCTCGGCAACGCCCCGCTGGATGTCGACAAGGCATTGCTGGCCAACACTTTCCGGCACGCGATGAGCTACTGGTGAGCGAACCGACGGCGCCCGTGACCCACCGCATCGCCGACTACCGGTACTTCGTGCCGATCACCACCCGGTGGATGGACAATGACGTCTACGGCCATGTCAACAACGTGACGTACTACAGCTACTTCGACACCGTGGCGAACCACTTCCTGATCCACGAAGGCGGCCTGGACATCCACACCGCACCGGTGATCGGCCTGGTGGTGGAGTCGAAATGCGCGTACCTGGCCCCGGTGGCCTACCCGGATGACCTGCGGGCCGGGTTGCGGGTGGACAGGCTCACCAACCGTTCGGTGACCTACGGCGTGGCGATCTTCGCGGCCACCGGCGAGGACGCGGTGGCGTATGGTCACTTCGTCCATGTCTTCGTCGAACGTCAACGGCGGCAAGCAGTTCCGATCCCGGACCGGATACGGTCGGCGCTGACGGCGCTGGTGGTCAGCCAGGAGCCAGGGTGATCGTCACGGCAGCTAACCCGCCGGAGCCGGTGTCGCGGTGATGAGATCGGCGACCTGGGCGGCGGTGCGCGCAGTCGCCGGATCATCGGCGGGGGCGTACCGGTCGGCCGCGGCATCGTATCGGGCACCGGCGATGTCGCCGTGGTCGGCGTCGAGCTCCCGCAGCCGCACGGGCCAACCGGAATTCTGCAGCGACGCGGCGAACGTCCGGCTCGCCGATAGGGGAACGACGTCGTCGGCGGTGCCATGGAGCAGCGTGAACGGTGTCCGCGCCGCCGGGTTCTCAAGCTGTGCGGTGACGTCTGCGCCGGAGATCGGGTCGCGTGCCATGAAGGCCCCCGCCAGGCACACGGTGTGCGTAAGTGCGACGCCGTGGCTCTCGGCGGCCACGGTGAGGCCGGCCGCCGCGACACCGCCGAGTGACCAGCCCGCCAGCGTGAGCGGCTCCCGGCTGCGCGACCACGAGGAGGCAAACCGAGCGGACTCCAGCAGATCCGTTCGTCCGCCGTCGGGGCCGTGCGAATCCCAGTCCGGGACAACCACACTCCGGCCCCGCTCGGCGAGAAGACCCGCGAGCACCCGGACGGTGGCCCGCGCGTCGGTCTGGGTGCCGTGCCAGAGCAGCACCGTCGGCGCCGCCGGGTCGCCGTACAGGTCGACCGCGCGCCCCGGCGCGTACTCCGCGGTTTCCATCACGCATTCCCCGCGGCACTCGCCAGCGCCCGAAGTGTCTCCGCGCCAGTGAAGGTGGGCTGCCATCCCAGTTGCTCCCTGGCCTTGGTGGTGTCCATCACCACGGAGGTGCGGCCGGCGTGCAGCCATTCCAGGATCGACGGGACGAACGGCAACCGCGCGATCACCTCGGAGGAGGCGGTGGCCGCGGCGTGCGGGACCTTCACCGGCCTGGCGCCGAGCGCGTCACCCACGGTCGACATGGACAGCACGCCCTCGCCGGCGATGTTGTACGCCCCCGGCGGCGCCGAGTCGGTGGTGACCGCAGCGGCGATCGCCGAGGCAACGTCGTCGTGGTGCACCAGTTGCAGCGGGGTGCCGGGGTCGGGGAAGGGCGGCTTGAGCAGCGGCAGCGCCTGCGTGACCCGCCGCACCGTCCCGGGAAGCTGGTTCCAGGGCATCGCGTCGGCCAGCGCGGTCGCCTTGGGGCCCGCGACGATGCACGGGCGCAGGATGTACACCTGAAGCGACGACCCGATGGTTACCTCGGCCAGCACCGCCTCGCACGCGGCCTTCTGCTCGGAGTAGTAATGCTCCGGTGAGCCGCGCGTCGGGACGTCCTCGGTGATCGGGACCGGGTTGTCGGAGTGGTAGCCGTAGGCGGCGACCGACGAGGTGTAGACGAGTCGCCGGACGCGGGGTTCGGCGACGGCGGCCTCGAAGACGTTGCGGGTGCCCTGCAGATTCACCCGCGCGCTCTCGTCCCGCGAACCCATGATGATGAACGCGAGGTGGACCACCATGTCCGCGTCGGCGACCAGCGCGTGCACCGCGTCGCGGTCGAGGATGTCGCCCTGCCGGTAGGTGGTCTTGGTCCAGCCGTGCTCGGCCGGGTCGAAAGGCCGGCGGGCCATCCCGACGATCGACTCCACGTCAGGGTGGTCCTCCAGAGCGGAGATGGTGGACAGGCCGATCTCCCCGGTGGGACCGGTCACCGCGACGCGCACAGACATGCCCGTGAGTTTCCCGGATCGGCTGTGGCAAAACGGCGTCAGCCGATGTCGGACTCGCCGGGCTCCTGTTGCGCCGCAGGGGTGGTGAGGAAGTTGAGCAGACCGGTGATGTCGAGGATCCGCTCGAGCTGCGCCGGCCGCTGGTCGAGGTGCAGGTGCAGGCCGGCGGTGGCGGTGCGCCTGTAGATCAGCACCAGGGAGGACAGTCCGGCCGAATCGCAGAAGGCCAGATCGGTGAAGTCCAGGTGGAGATCGGTGAGCCCGGAGGCCCGGCGCAGCACCTCGGAAACCGTGTCCAGCAGCAGCGGGGTGGAGCCGTAGTCGAGGTCTCCGGCGATGCGGACGCGGGCCGCCTGGTCGGCGGTGTGGACGGTGAGGGTGAGTTTCATGCGGAGAGTGAGGGGTTGTCGGTGGGAACGTGATGGACGGATGCGTGCGCGGCTTTGAGCAGGCGCTGGGCACGCGGGAACTCGGGCAGGTGCCCGGCGAGTGATTCGAGAGCGGGTAGCAGCGAAACCGCCGGCACGCCGCGGGCGGTCAAGATGTCGGCGGTCCAGGTGATGAACCCGACGAACAGTTCGTCGTCGTCGACGTACAGCGCGGTGGTGAGGAATTCGACGATGTGGGCGATGTCCTCGAGGGTGTGCTGGCGCTGCGCCTCGGTGTAGTCGCGCATTGCCGGGAAGCGGTCCTCCAGATCCCGGACCGTGGTCGCGATCAACTGCGCGCTGTTGTCCCGGACCATCGTGTACTCCTGGTCCACCAGGTGGGGCAGGTCGTCGACGGGTTGGTGGGTGGCGGTGACCGGGACCGGGCGCAGGCCGTCCCCGAGCAGGGCGGCCGCGCTGCGGGCGTCCGCGGCCCACGCGTCGGCGCCGAGGCGGCGGGCGAAACGCCCGTCCGCGCCGAACGCGGCGCCGCCGGCGAGCACGGCCACACCGGCGGCCTGGCATGCGGTGATCGCGGCGTGCGCGGTGGGCAGCCGGGTCGGGATCATGCAGGACAGTGCGACCGCATCGGGGCCGTGCTGGTGCAGGTGGGCGATCAGATGCGGGGTGGGGACCTGGGCGCCGAGGAAGTCGACGTGCCACCCGCGCAGCTTCAGCACCTCGGCGAGCAGGCGCGCCGGCAGGGCGTGCCATTCGCCGTCCACGCAGGCCACTGTCACCCGGCCGGCGCCGCCGCTGGATGCGCAGGCCGGATGGTTTGACAGCGCGGCGATCGCGCGGTCGTTGATCGCGGTCGCGGCGTGCTCCTGGGCGACGGTGATGCGGTTGGCCGCCCATTCGGCGCCGACCCGACGCTGCACCGGCGCGATGACGTCGAGCAGCACCTCTTCGCCCGTCATACCGTCGTCGACCGCGGCCAGCACGACCGACGACGCGGTGTACTCGTCACCGTCGAGCGCCGCAGCCCAGAGTTGTTCACGGGCGCGAGAGGTGCGGTCGCTCACGCGGTGTACCTCCCAGCGGTGTGACCGTCGACCGCGCTCAGATGCGTGCGGCGCGGCGCGGTGATGGCGACCACGGCGATGTCGTCGTGGGCGCGGTGACTCACCCACTGGCTGGTGAGCATCATGACGCGCTCGACGACGGCCTCGGCGGGCAGACCCGCGCATTCCGCCAGCACTGTGGACAACCGCTCCTCGCCGAACATGTCGGTGCCGAGCGGTCCGCCGCGGGCCTCGGTGACGCCGTCGGTGTAGAGCAGGCAGGTCTCGCCGGGGGCCAGGGTGGTTTCCACGGTGCGGGCCTTGATCTGCGGCATCACGCCGACCAGCGTGCCGCGGGTGTCGGCCTCCTCCACACGGCCGTCGGTGCGCACGATCAGCGGGGCCAGATGTCCGGCACAGGTCAGACGCAGCACCACCTGCCCGTCGCGGCGCGACACCGAGGCCATCACCAGCGTGACGAACCGGGTGCTCTCCACCGAGAGCAACGCACTGTTGAGCAGCTTGAGTACCCCGGCGTGGTCTTCGGCCAGCGGTGCCAGCGCCATCAGCGTGTTGCGGATCTTGCCGGTCAGCACGGCGGCTTCGAGTCCCTTGCCGCAGACGTCGCCGAGGACCACCAGCGTCTCGTCCTCGGGCGTGGCCCCGACGTGCACGTCGTAGAAGTCACCGCCGATGGCCTCATGGTCTTCCGAAGCGCGGTAGCCGCCGGCGAGCTCGACGCCCTCAAGGCGGTGCAGGCGGGGCGGCAGCAGCTCCTCCATGAGGGTGCGCGTGATCGCGGACTGCTCGGCGTAGAGCCGAGCCGCCGACAGCGCCGCACCGGCGCGGGCCGCGAACAGCCGGGCGAACACCTCTTCGCCCTCACTGAACGCCGTCTGCGAGGAGCGCCGCAACAGGACCAGCGCCCCGGCCGGGACGCCGTGACCGGGCAGCGGGGTGATCACCACGGAGCCGACCGGACCTGGAAAGTCTTCGGGCACAAGCCAATCGGGAACGGAAGTGGGGTCGATCCACCGCGACGGGACCGGTGGGAATCCGCGCAGGGCTTCGGAGAGCCCGGCCACGTCGGCGGGGTCGGCCTCGACGCCGCGGTGCGCCGCGGCGCCGTCGGGCCCGCTGCACACGACGGGGACGCGCCCACCGGAGCTGGGGGCGACGAGGACAGCGGCGTCGGCGAGGTGGCGTGCGGCCATCTGGACGGTCGCCTCCATGCAACGGTCGATGTTCAGCGAGGCCATCAGCACCGCGGACGCATCGTCGAGGAACGCCGCGCGTTCCCGTTCCACCGTCAGCGCCTGCCGTGCTTCCCGGGCCGAGCGGGCGGAATCTTCGACCAGCCACCAGGCGACCTCGCCACCGGGCAACGTCGTCGGGTGCGCCTCGAACTCCCGCCCGTCCACACTTCCGGACACTTTGGCCAGGCGATGATGCGCGCCTGCCAGCCATGCCGGTGCCACGTCTTCGAGCGCACCGCCGGAGATGAGCTCCGGCAACACGGTTCGCGCGGATTCACTCGAGGTCCGGACCATTCCGGCCCCGTCGACAACGAGCACTGGGTGGGGAACCGATCCCCAGGCTGCGTGGTACTCCGAGGCGATGTCCAGGGGTGTGCTCTCCCCCATAGTGCCTCCTCACACAGACCGAACGAAGTCGGCCATCTTCCGACCTTAAGCAGTCGGGCGGGCAATGTCGACTCGCGGTTCTCAGGACACCGGCTTTCGCGACCGTCAATCACGGTGGACACCGCTATCCATTCAGCGAAATAGGTTCTGTGCGTTGAGGTCCCGAATTCACGGCATGACCTGCGGCTGTAACGGGCTCGCCGGGGGCGTCGATACACAGGCGGTCGTCGACTTGCCCGACACGCTCTCATCGACGTTGCAGCGTGGTCCGGCGGCGAATCACCGATCTTCGCACCGAAGGATTGCACGTTGCCGTCTGAAGCCCTGCTGGATCGTCGCTCTGCGCTCAAATTGCCCGCCGTACTGGCCGCGGGCGCCGTGCTGACGAGCGTGCCCCGCGCGTCGGCGGAGCTGGCGCGGTGGTCGCCCGACCAGGCACACCGGTGGCACCGGGCGCAGGGCTGGCTCGTCGGCGCGAACTTCATCCCGGCCAACGCGATCAATCAGCTCGAGATGTTCCAGCCGGGCACCTTCGATCCGCGGCGCATCGACACCGAGCTGCGCATGGCAAAGCTGATCGGGCTCAACACCGTTCGCGTATTCCTGCACGACCTGCTGTGGGTGCAGGACCGGGTCGGGTTCCAGCGGCGGCTGGCCCGGTTCGTCGACATCGCGGCTCACCACGGCATCAAGCCGTTGTTCGTGCTGTTCGACTCCTGCTGGGATCCGCACCCGCGGCTGGGGCAGCAGCGCAACCCGACACCGGGCGTGCACAACTCGGGCTGGGTGCAGAGTCCCGGCGCCGACCACCTCAGCGATCCGCGGCACCACCGCGTCATGAGGGACTACGTGGTGGGGGTGCTCAGCCAGTTCCGGCACGACCGGCGGGTCCTGGGCTGGGACCTGTGGAACGAGCCCGACAACCCCGCTGACGCGTACAAGGACGTCGAACGCAGGGACAAGGTGGAGCGGGTGGCCGAACTGCTGCCGCAGGTCTTCGGTTGGGCCCGCTCGGTCGACCCGATCCAACCGCTGACCAGCGGAGTCTGGGACGGCGAATGGGGAGATCCGGCGCGCCGCAACGAGATCAACCGGATCCAGCTCGACCTGTCCGACGTGATCACCTTCCACAGCTATGCCGACCCCAAGGGCTTCGAGGCGCGGCTGGAGGAACTGACGCCGATCGGGCGCCCGATGCTGTGCACCGAGTACATGGCCCGCACGCTGAACAGCACCGTGGAGTCGATCCTGCCGATCACCAAGCGACGCAATGTCGGCGCGTTCACCTGGGGCTTCGTCGCGGGCAAGACCCAGACCTTCCTGCCGTGGGACTCGTGGGACCGGCCGGTTCCCGGACCGCCCGGAGTGTGGTTTCACGATCTGTTGAAGACCGACGGCACCCCGTACCGGGACAGCGAGATCAACACCATCGCGGAGTTGACCGGACGTCGCCGCCCTAACTAGGGAGTGGTCCGACCAGTTTCGCCGGCCGGCACAGCACCGTCACCACCACGGCCAGGGCCGCCGCGACACCGAATGCCGCGTACACGTTCAGCGCGTCGGCGGTGCCGCCGAGCACCGCCGCGGCGATCGGGCGCGAGCCGAGGAAGCCGACCAGCCACAGCGCCATGATCCGCCCGCGTAACTCCTCGGGCGCGCGTTCCTGTACGACGGTGCCCAGCCCGGTCAACGCGCAGCCGAACCCGAAACCGGAGATCACGAAGCCGACGAACGCCAACCAGGGGTGCACGGCGGCCGCCAGGACCGCACTGCCGAGACCCAGGGTGGCCATCCCGATCGACGACACCGTCGCCGAGGCGATACGGCCGCGCAGCAGCGCCAGCGCGATCATCCCGACCGCGGCGCCGACCCCGAACACCGCCGACAACGTCCCCACCATTGAGGCATCGCCGCCGAGCGCGTCGGTGATCGACGGGGTTAACGTGATGGACGGGTCGGACACGATGCCGACGGTCGTGACCGCGAGCAGGGCCAGCAGCAGCGGGCGGTCGCCGAACACGTAGCGCACGGCGACCCGTACGCGGTAGTCGGTGCCCGAGCGCCGCTGTGGCGGGGCCGGGAAACGCACGGCGAGCAGGAACAGCGCGAACACCAAATGCAGCACCGTGCTGACCGCGAACGCCGTCGCCGGTCCGATGTGCGCGGCGAGGTAGGCGCCGGCCGCCGGGCCGATGATCCGTCCGATCGTCATCGGCATGCTGTTGAGCGCCATCGCGGTCGACAGCTCGCCGTCCCGGATGAGCGTCGGCACGATCGACTGCATTGCCGGCCCGCCGACGACGAACCCGAAGCCGACCAGCGTGGTCCCGACCAGCACGGGAAGAGCCGCGCCCATCCCCGTCAGCTCGGGCTGGATGAACATCCACGCCGCGACGGAACCGGAACCGGCCATGCAGAGCACGCGGCCGAGCAGGATCTGACGCGCCGGGTTCCCGGTGTCGGCCCACTTACCGCTCGTCGGGCTCAGGATCAGTTGCGGTGCGAACTGCACCACGCCGACCATGCCCACCATCAGCGCCGATCGCGTGGCGTCGTACATCACGATGGCGGCGACGATGCCGTGCGTCCACACCGCCACGACGGCGAACATCTTGCCCCAGAACAGCGCGCCGAAGACGGGGTCGAACATCAACCCGAGCGCGTTGCGTGCGGGCAGCCGGGTGGTCAGATCGGGGCGCCGACCTGCCGCCGGCGCACACCGGCGCTGGTCATGGCGGGTGGGCACCAAATATGCATAGCACAGCGATATTTGTGCCGCCGAATCGTCGGTCGGGCTGTTCAGCCGGTGGGCACGTCCGGGTCGTCCTCACGGCTACCCGCGCCGGGGCACCTCAATCCGGGTCAGTTCCTCGGCGATGACGAGATCGCCGTCGAACACCTCCCGTGCCTCGTGCCGGTGCTCGTCGGTGTCGGGGTAGCGCTGCGAAAAATGGGTGAGCACCAGACGCCGCACGCCGCAGTCGGCGGCCACCCCCGCGGCCTGCCTGACGGTCAGGTGGCCGTGGCGGGCGGCCAGGTCGGCGTCGCGCTCCAGGAAGGTCGCTTCGATGACGAGGAGGTCAGCGCCGTCGGCGAGCGCGTAGACCGCGTCACACAGCCGGGTGTCCATCACGAAGGCGAAGCGCTGTCCGCGCCGGAGCCGGGTGACATCGGCCAGTCGCACCGACCCGCGCCGGTCTCGAGGACACCGGCGCGCTGCAGCTCCCCGACGGCCGGTCCGGTGATGCCGAAGTGCTCCAACAGCTCCCGCCGAAACTGCGGCCGGTCGCCCTCGACGAGTCGGTAGCCGATGGCCTCCACGGGGTGGTCCAGCCGGCGGGCCTCCAGGCGGCCGAACGGCCCGGCGGCGATCACGCCGTCGGTCGACACCGGGTTCTCCCGGATGTCGGTGACGTCGTGGAAGGCGCTGGCGTGCCGCAGCCGCGCGAAGTACTCGCGCCCCGAGGCGGGGTAGCTGGCCTCCACGGGCCGCGTGACCCCGTCCAGCGACAGCCGCTGGATCACGCCCGGCACGCCGAGGCAGTGGTCGCCGTGGAAATGGGTCAGGCACAGCCGGGTCACGGCCGAGACCGGCACACCGGCGAGCAGCATCTGCCGCTGGGTTCCCTCACCGGGATCGAAGAGCAGCCCCTCGTCGTCCCAGCGCAGCAGGTAACCGTTGTGGTGGCGATGCCGGGTGGGGACCTGGCTGGCGGTGCCGAGGACGACCAGTTCTCTGCCGGTCGCCCCCCTGTCACCGAGAGCGGGCGCGCCGCGCGGTCGTCGCCTTGCGGGTGGTCGACTTCCGGGGCGGCGACGACCCATCCTGTTGGGCGGCCGTCGCTTCCTCGGTGCGATGGCCCAGTTGGTGTATCACCAACGCCGCCCCGCCCACGGTGAGAAGCACGGGCCATTCGACCAGTCCGGCCGCGCCGATCGCGCCGAGCGTCAACGCCGCGGCGGCGGAGGACTGACTGCCGCTACTCAGGCCGGCACGGACGCCGGTGGCCGCTCCCTGCACGCCGCCGACCATGCCGTTGACGGCGGCCCCGCCGACGGCACCCGTCACGGCGGTGGTGGCGTCGGCGACCTTGGTGAGGCCTCGATAGGCCGTGGATATCGGGTTCATCGGCACTCCCCATATGTCGGACGCCGGGTAATGACCTCCAGGTTAACGCCGCGGCTCAGGTGTGGGCAGGTGTGTTCGCGAACCGGTCGGTGATGGCCTGACAGAACGCGTCGAGATCCTTCGGGGACCGGCTGGTGATCAGGTTGCCGTCGATGCACACCTGCTGGTCGACGACCGTGGCGCCGGCGTTGCGCAGGTCGGTGCGCAGGCTCGGGTACGACGTCAGCGTGCGGCCCCGGACGACGTCGGCTTCGACGAGTGCCCACGGGCCGTGACAGATCGCCGCCACCGGTTTGCCGGAGCGGACGAAGTCGCCCACGAACGCGACCGCTGCCGCGCTCAGCCGCAGTTTGTCCCCGTTGACCGTCCCGCCGGGCAGCACCAGCGCGTCGTACTCGTCCACCCGCGCACCGTCGACGACGCGATCCACCGGGACCGTGCCCGCCGGTTCCAGATCGTGATTGCGCGCATCGATCTCGCCGTCCTTGGTCGACAGCAATTCGACTGTGCCACCGGCATTGTGGACCGCCTCACGGGGCCGTTCCAGCTCCACCTTCTCCACCCCGTCGGTGGCCAGGAAAGCAACCTTGCGGCCCTGCAGCTCATTCGGCATGCCATGTACTCCTCTCGCTCGCAGGCAGCGATACCCATTGGCCGGCGATCGAACCGCGGGCCTGCCGCGTACGGTCTGTCCTATGACTGCCCAGCCAGACGGCGACCGTCTTGACTCGGTCGCGCCAGGAGACCTCATCTCGTTGCCGCTGCCGGATGCCCCCGACGCGCAGGACTGCCAGTACAAGGTCGTGCACATCGACCCGAACGGCGCATCCTCCGACGAGGGATTGCTGCTCACGCTGGAGGCCGACGACGGTCAGACATTCGACGTGGAGCTGCCCGGGCACACCCGGGTGACGCGGGCGCTTGAGTCGAAGTGGGAGTCCCCGCAGAGCCCCACACCGCACCAGGGGCAGTGACCACCGTTTGACCGGCCGAAGCCGGTGGTACTGACCACATCATGAGAATGAGTCGAGTAGCAGGTATCGCCGGTGCGGCCGTCATGGGTGCGTTCACAGCGATTGCAGGGCCGGGGTCACCGGGGGCGGCGGCCCAGGCGTGCCCCGATGTCGAGGTGGTGTTCGCCCGCGGTACCAGTGAAGCGCCGGGCGTGGGCGGGGTCGGCCAGGCGTTCGTCGATTCGCTGCGGGCCCAGGCCTGCCCCCGCTCTGTCGGCGTGTACGCGGTGAACTACCCCGCGGCCAACAATTTCGGCGATCGCGTCGCGTTCGCCCAGACGGTCATCGACGGTATCCGCGACGCGGGCAACCGGCTGCAGACCATGTCGGTCGACTGTCCCGACACCCGCCTGGTGCTCGGCGGCTTCTCGCAGGGCGCGGTGGTCTCGGGCTTCGCGACCTCCGACCGGGTGCCCGACTCGGTGCCCGCCGCGGCGGCTCCGGCCCCGTTGCCGCCGGAGGTCGCCGAACGCGTCGCTGCCGTGGTGCTTTTCGGCACGCCGTCGGCTCCTTTCCTGCAGAAGTTCGGCGCCCCGGCCATCACCGTGGGGCCGCTGTACGCCGACAAGACGATTCAGCTGTGTGCCCCCGGTGACACCATCTGTGACGGCGCGCCGGACGGCGGACCGAACTTCGCGCACGCCCTTTACCAGGTCAACGGAATGACCAACGAGGGCGCGGCATTCGCGGCGGGCCGGCTCTGACGCCCCGGCCGGGGGTCACCCGCCGGCGGGAACCGGATAGCGGTCGTTGACGTCGGCGTTGGTGTCCTTGCGGGCGCAGTGGGCGCAGCAGAAGATGCCTTCGTCGGTCTCGATCCCGTGGCCGAGGATGCGGCAGCCGCAGTGCCCGCACTCTGGGGCCAGCGCAGCCGCCGCACACTCGACACTGTCGAACGTCGCGTTCCGCCCGTCGTGGAACGTCACGGTGAAGGCCTTGTCGTAGTCGTTGCCGCAGGTGTCGCAGATGCTCATGGTGCGCGGGGTTCCCACCGCCGATCAGGACAAACGTTTGGACGTGCGGGAATTGGGCATCAAAGATCCGTGACGAGCGCATATACCGAATTCGAGGCACCGGAACTCGGAGCCGAGGTCTATCCCCCGGAAGAGGATTCGCAGCTGCTGATCGACGCCGCCGTCGCGGCCGGCGTGTTGCCCGGAGCGCGGGTCGCCGACCTCTGCACCGGCAGCGGTGTCGTCGCCATCGCCGCCGCCGCTTCCGGCGCCGCCGAGGTGACGGCATTCGACATCTGTCCGAAGGCCGTGCAACGCACCCGCTTCGACGCGCTCGCAGCCGGGGTGGACATCGACGTGCACCGCGGATCATGGGCACGCGCGGTGGAATTCGGCCCCTATGACGTTGTGCTCGCCAATCCGCCGTATGTCCCGAAGGCTCCCGACGTGGACGGCGAGGAGATCCCGGCCATGGCCGGTCCGTCACGGGCCTGGGATGCCGGCCCCGACGGCCGGATGGTGCTCGACCCACTGTGTGCGGCAGCGCCTCTGCTGCTGAACGAGGGTGGCACCATGCTGATCGTGCATTCGGAATGCTCGAACGTCAAGCGCACGCTCAGCGACTTGCGGGCCCAGGGTATGCGGGCCGAAGTCATTGCGCAGCAACTTATTCCATTTGGTCCGGTGATGATGGCGCGTGCGCCGTGGCTGATGAAGGCCGGCCTGCTGCCGCGCGGCAGCAGGCAGGAGCGCATCGTCGTCGTCCGCGCGGACGCGCCATGACCGAGGCGCGGGTGGTCCGCGTCGTGCCCGGCGGACCGGTGATGGTCGAAGGCCCTGTCTGCATCGAGCTTCCCGACGGAAGCACCGTGGAATCCGATCGCTTCATGGTGGCGATCTGCGCATGCCGCAGATCGAAGACCTACCCGCTGTGCGACACCAGTCACCGGCGCCGGGCGCGCGCCGGTGAGCAGGCCTGCGAATCAGTCCAGGGGGCGGCGCAGTGACGACCGCCCGCCGCGCCAGCACTGCATGAGGTGATCGGCCAGCCGGTTCTCGACCAGGTCGAAGGCGCGGATGCCAAAGACCACGTCCCGGTCGAGTTCCGGCTCCCGGGCGACCAAGTCGCCGACCACATCGGTGCGCACCACCTGCTCGTGCACCGCATCGGCTTCGACGTGCTCGGCGTAGAACGCCCAGCACTCCTGCGGCGCACCCAACCGCTGCAGCGCCTGCACCATGCGGCGCGATCCCGGCGGGGACGTCACCTCGGTGGCGGCGAAATGCCCTACCGCACAACCCCGTAGCCGCCGGTGCAGGCCGAACATCGACATCAGGTTCACCACGGCCAGCGTTTCGGCCGGCACGTCCCCGAGGTAGCCGAGGTAGGTGGTGTCCAGCCCGGCGGCGGCCATCAGGTCGGCGAACAGCTGCTGGTGCAGGCGCGCACCCTTGCCCGCGCCGAACTCGTCGAATTCGACGGCGACGAACGAGGCCTTGGCCTGGCCGGTCAACCGCGGAATCGCCCAGGCGTGCGGATCTCCCTCCTTGAGGTGATACAGCGAGCGATGCGCAAAGTACTCCCGCATCTGCTCCCAAGTGCCCTTGTCGCGCAGGTGGTATGACGGGCCGCTGCCGTTCACGGGCTCCACGCAGAGCTTGTCGAGCTCTTCGAGTGCCGACACGTCGGGCTCGATCTCGCCGACACCCCTGCGGACGTCTTCGAGAAACAGCTCTTCGAGGCGCCCGCGCAAATACAGCAATCCGGCGTTCCACTCCCAGTTGGCGTCTACCCCGGCGAAGCCCCGGTAGTGCAGCTCATAGCAGACGTAGAGCGCGAGCTGAAGGTCCAGCCCGGCGGGGTCGGCGTCGGCCAGCGAGGTCTCGACGCGGGTCAGATAACGCAGCGGGGCGCGCTCGGCCAACTGCTCGAGCACTGACAGCGAGATCGGACCACGGGGTTCAGGCAATCGGGGTTGCACCAGCGTCGGCATCACGTCGGCGTATTTACCCACGTGGAGGGCGGTCAAACCGGGTGACCGCCGTCTCCAGCCGGGCAGGTGTACCCGTTCAGCGCGCCAACCCACACGTATTGCAGGGTTTTTCACATCGGGCGCAGAACGCGATGACACCCCGGCCGGTCGGGTAACCGGAGGAGCGAGCGCACCACAGCGCTGAAGAAATCGCAGCAATGCAATCTCAGACAAGGGGTGAACAACTACATGGCCGCACCGACGAGGAATGTCGAATCGACCGAATCCATCAAGGCCACACTGATCGCGCAGCTACGCACCGTGCTGGACCTGACCCACACCGAGATCCAAGTCGCCGAGACCAGGGTCTCCCAGGCCCGCACGGACGCCGTGCGGCGTGAACTGACCCAGAACGCTGAGAACGCCAAGATCCGCGCCGAAGCGATCGAGAAGGCGATTCGCGAGCTGGGTGGTTTCCCGGACATCATCGGACCGTTCCTGGGTCGCGCCGCCGCTGCGGTGAAGGCGCTGACCGAGCAGGCCGAGCCGTTCGACGAGGCGCTGCTCGGTGACCTCGCGCTCGAAGGCCAGCTGCTGGACCGGTCGCGCTACGTCAAGGCGCTCGCCGTCGCCGCGAAGGAGCAGGACGTCGAGCAGTTGGCCGGACGCCTGATCACCGCGCACTCTGCGACCGTGGAGTGGCTGACGACCGTGCTCGCCGAGGACGCCCTCGGCGGTCCGGCGGCGCTGCGCCGGACGCCGCTGCAGGCAGCGGCCGGGTTGGCCGTCAAGCTCGCGAACCTGCCGTTCACGTGGTCGACCCGCGGCGCGGAGCGTGTCGCCGAAGCGATCCGTTCGGTGCGTCCGACGGTCGCCGACCTGGTCGAGCGCGGCTCGCAGACCGGTGATGTGGCCGCCAAGGCTCTCGCCGGGGCCCGCGACGGGGCGCTGCAGGCCGCCGAGCGCATCACCCGCGAACAGGGCGCCGAAGACGCCGCCGACCTGATCCACGCCGCGCGCGGTGCGACCGGCATCCTCGAGCCCGAGGAGCTGCCGATCGCCGGCTACGACGAACTCAACGTCAACGATGCGGCCAACGCCGTGAAGGACCTCACCGATCCGGCCGATATCCGCATCATCGTGGCCTACGAGGAAGCCCACAAGAACCGCCAGCGTGTGGTGTCCGCGGCGCAGACCCGCCTGGCCGCCATCGCGCAGGAGGTGGTCGGCATCAGCTGACGCTTCCACGCCACAGGCCGGCACGGGACACCCCGTGCCGGCCGTGTGCGTTTAACCTCGAGTGAGGTGAGAGGTCTCCGACCGGAATAAGTGGGGGTGACGCGAACGATGGCTGGTCCCTTTGACCGACGTGACGGGCGTCCGGGCGTGGTGGTGACTGCGGTCGCCTCCACCACGGCCCTGGCCGCCGATGCCGAACAGACGTGGGACGGCCTGATCGCCGGCCGAAGCGGTGTCCGCACCATCGACGCGCCCTTCGTCGAGGAGTTCGACCTGCCCGTCCGGATCGGTGGCCAGCTGACCGAGGAGTTCGACCCCCAGCTGAGCAAGGTCGAGATCCGCCGGCTGTCCTACATGCAGAAGATGGCTCTGGTGCTCAACCGCCGGTTGTGGGACCAGGCCGGAACGCCCGACATCGACACCAGCCGCCTGCTCGTCTCGATCAGCCATGCGTTCGGAAGCACCCGCGATCTGGTCACGGCCTATGACGACTTCCGTTCCCGCGGGATGCGGGCCGTGTCGCCGCTGGCCGTGCAGATGCACATGCCGAACGCCCCGGCCGCGGCCGTAGGCCTGGACCGCCAGGCCAAAGCCGGGGTCATCGCCCCGATGGCCGCCGACGCGTCCGGTGCGGCGGCGGTGGCCGAGGCGTGGCGGCTGATCACACTCGGGGAGGCCGACATGGCGATCTGCGGTGGTGTGGAGTCCAGGATCGAGGCGGTGCCGATCGCGGCGTTCTACAACCAGGGGCTGCTCGCGCACGACAACGAGCATCCCGAGGCGGCGTGCAAACCGTTCGACGCCTCGCGCGACGGCATGGTGTTCGGCGAGGCCGGCGCGCTGCTGCTGCTCGAATCCGAGGAGCATGCGCGGGCGAGGAACGCCCGGGTGCTGGCGCGGATGCTCGGTGTCGGCGTGACCGCTGACGCCCACGACGCCTTCGAACCCGATCCGGAGGGCGAGCTCGCCGCGTCCGCGATCAGCCGGGCCCTGCGTCTCGGCGGGGTCGCGGCCGACGAGGTGGACCATGTCAACGCCCACGCCGCGGGGACGCGGGACGGAGACCTGTCCGAAGCGCGTGCGCTCGGCAAGGTTTTCGGTAGCCACCATCCGGCGGTGTGGGCGCCGAAAGCGGCGCTCGGTCATTCGATGGGAGCATCCGGGGCGGTGGAGGCGGTGCTGACGGTGCAGGCATTGCGCGACGCGGTGATCCCGCCGACGCTGAATCTGGAGACCATCGACCCCGAGATCGATCTCGACGTCGTCGCGGGCGCCCCTCGCCGGGCCCCGCTGGGCTGCGCGCTGAGCGGAACCTTCGGCTTCGGCGGGCACAACGTGGCGCTGCTCTTCGGCAGCGACTGATCAACGGCCGGAGTGGGTTTCAGGCCGCTCCCCACTGGTGACCGGCGGCTGTTTACCCTCGAGCCGTGACGATCTCCTACGACGACCGGTTGCGCGATCAGGTGCTGCACCGGTTGACCGGGCACGACCGCCGGACCGTGACCGATCCGTCGAAGCGGCACGCCGCCGTCGCGGTGGTGCTCGTCGATTCGCTGGTCGGCGAGGACCGGGTGGATCCGGCTCCGGTCGAGGACTGGATTGCGGGCAGGCCGATGCCCGAGGACCTCGACGGGCGGATGGTCGATGTCTCCGGCGGTGCGGCGTTCTTCCTGTGCCGCAGGGCATCTCGGCTCTCCTCACACTCGGCGCAATGGGCGCTGCCGGGTGGGCGGGTGGATCCGGGCGAGACGGTCGTCCAGGCCGCACTGCGGGAGCTCGACGAGGAGCTCGGGGTCCGGCTGCCCGACACCGCGGTGCTGGGACTGCTCGACGACTACCCGACCCGCTCCGGCTACGTGATCACCCCGGTCGTGCTCTGGGGCGGTGGCCGGCTGGATCCGCGCCCTGCCCCCGACGAGGTGGTCGCGGCCTATCGCGTCGGGCTGCATCAGCTCCTGCGTGAGGATTCACCGAGGTTCATCAGCATTCCCGAGAGCCCCCGGCCCGTGGTGCAGGTCCCGCTCGGCAACGACCTGATCCACGCACCCACCGGCGCGGTGCTGCTGCAGCTGCGCTGGCTGTGCCTGGAGGGGCGGCACGATCCGGTCGATCAACTCGAGCAACCGGTGTTCGCCTGGCGGTAGGGCCTACCGCCGCCGGCAAACGGTCACCGGTCTCGCATATCCGTTTCAGGATGCGCGGTTGGGGTAGACCACACCTCGACATGGCAACGATCGAGCACCGCGCACGGCACCGGCAGGTGAGCCGGGACCCCCAGGTCACGCACCGTTTCACCACGGCGGCGATGATGGTCGCCGCGGGCGCGGCGGGCTGGCTGTGGACGTCCTCGGTGGCGCAGACGCAGCCGCAGCCCACGCCGCGGCAACCTGCGGTGTCGACACCGGCGCCGCAGCAGATCCACCGCGCCGGCCAGGTGATCGCGGTGACGAAGGACTCGCTGACGACGAGCACCCCCGACGGGCAGACCACCACCTTCCGCATCACCGCCGACACCCATCAGATCGGCCGGCCCAGCACCCTCAAGCGCCACGTCGTGGTGCTCGGCGTCGTGCACGACGGGGTCGCGGTGGCCACCGCGATCGCCGACCAGGGCGCCGTCGGACCCGACGGCCCGCCGATGGACTACGGGCTGCCCACCTGAGCCCGCCACTGCGCGAGGACCTCGCTCAGTCCCTGAGCGAGGACCGGTAACTGGGGAATCAAGGTCAGGCAGCCGATGAACTGCAGCCGGCGCGCGCGGTCCATGGTCGTCCGTACCTGCGGGTCGTTGGTGCGCATCCCGCGCCGCCGTGCCGCGGCGTCGTATTCGGCGACGGCGTCGGCCTCCAGTAGCGCGAGGTCCCATTCCACTGGTCCGCTGGTGACGTCTTCGAAGTCGGAGAACCGGATGCCCGACGTCGTCCGGATCACGTTGTGCGACGGCGCGTCTCCTTGTAGCGGCTGCACCGCAATCCCACCGAAGGCGGCCGCGAACGCCGCGCGGTCAGACAACATCTCCCGAAGGTCGGCGAATTCGTCGCGGGCCCGATCGATCTCGGCCACGGTCAGAAGGTCGACGGTCCCGAGATGCTCGAGCATCTCCGGCAACCCGTCGTTGAACGGACCCAGGAACGGCAGCTCGCCGGGGTAGCCGGCCAGGGCCGCGTGCAGCGCCGCGCTGTAGGACATGCCGGCACCGCGATACGGCTCATGGTCGGGCGCCAGATCGGCCAGCTCCCAGAATGTCATCGAGAATCCGTCGCGGCGCACGGGGCGACGGGGCACCAGAGGCGACGGCGGGACCACGGGAACGCCCTGATCGTGCAGCCACGCGGCGACGTCGAGTTCGCGCTGCTGGCGCACGCTCTGCTGTTCGGGCCGGGCGCTGCTGGTCAGCACTACCGGGACACGCGCGACCACCGGCTCCGGTTGCAGGTGTACCACCACGGAGAACACATCGTGGAGCACCGCGCCGTGCCGCACATCGAGTCCGAGGTTGCGTCCGGCGGTCACGGCGGCGGCCACCGCGCGCCCGGTTCTGTCACCCGTCATTCGTGGTGGCGCACCCCGGCCAGCACGCTCTCTGGGGGGTTGCCGGCGTGATCGAACGCGCGGCCGCGGCGCTCGGCGTGCGCGCTGCCGCTGAACAGTCCCGAGTCGGCCTGCGATGCGGCATGCGGTGCGGTCTCGACCGTGCGGCCGGACTGGGTGTGGTGTTCGAGCCGCTGACGGGGCAGCGCACCGGGATTGGAGCGCTGCAGCCAGGCGACCATGCCCTCGCGGATATCGCAGCGCAGGTCGAACACCGCGCCGGCGTTGGGCGCGCTGACCAGTATTCGCACCCGGACGAGCCCGTCGACGGCGTCGGTCACCTGCAAAACGCCGACCCGGCCGTCCCACTTCTCGTTCGCGTGCAGCATGCGGTCGAGTTCGGCGCGCATCTCCTCGAACGGGGCAGTGAAGTCCACGTCGAGCTCCACGGTGCCGAGCAGTTCGGTCGCGTTCCGGGTCCAGTTCTGGAACGGCGTGCTGGTGAAGTATGTGCACGGCAGCACCAGCCGCCGCTCATCCCACAGATGCACCACGACGTAGGTCAGTGTGATCTCCTCGATGCGGCCCCACTCGTCCTCCAGCACCACGATGTCGCCGACACGGATGGCGTCGGAGAACGCGATCTGGATACCGGCGAACACCGAACCGAGGGAGGTCTGCGCGGCGAGGCCGGCCACCACCGTCAACACCCCGGCCGACGCGAACAGCGTCTTGCCGATGTCACTGAACGACGGGAACGTCATCAGCGCCGCGGCCGCGCCCAGCATGACAACGACGGCGACGACGAGCCGCCGCAGCACGGTGACCTGCGTCTTGATCTTGCGGCGATGCCGGTCGGCATCGGTCAATCCTTCGTCACCGCCGGCGAAGCGGGAGATCACCTGGCGTTCGACCACCCGGACCAGGCTCACCGCCACCCAGGTCAGGGTCGCGATGAGCGCGATCACCAGCGTGTGGTCCAGCCAGCCGCGCCAGCCCGCCTGCCCGTCGCTGATCCGCCGCACGGCCACGGTGGCCGCGATGACCACCAGGGTCGCGCGCAGCGGCATCCGGGTCAGCTGAGCCACTTCGCGCATGACAGCGTTGTGACGGCCCAGCCGCAGCAGCACCCACGACACGGCCAGGCCGAGCCCGTAGCCCGCTGCGACGGCGCCTGCCATCCAGGCGGCATTGACGGCGAGATGAGTAGCTGAGGTCAATTCGATCGCGTCGTCCATATCTGTGCAGCCTTCCCGAGGTGGCTGACGTGAAACGTGGGGCGCCGTCAGCCCGCCTTGGCGACCTTCGCCTTGATCTTGTCCGGCAGCGCGTCCGCGGCCGCCAAGCTGGGCAGCAGCTCCCGTTCGCCCATGATCGCGCGGAACACTGTGCCGATCGTCACAGTGTGGTCCCGCCGGTGGACAACCTCGATGGGATCGCCGGCGCGAACCGTGCCCGGCTCGATGACCCGGAAATACGCACCCGGCATCCCGGCGGCGGTGAAGGTCTTGATCCAGCCGCGGATGCCGAGGAACTTGGCGAAGGTCTGGCACGGGGTGCGGGGGCTGGTGACCTCCAGCAGCAGGCCGTCGTCGCCGACCGCCCAGCGTTCGCCGATCAGGCACGCGGTGAGGTCGACGCCGGAAGTGGTCAGGTTCTCCCCGAACATGCCGTTGGTGAGATCGCGGCCGAGTTCACCGGCCCAGCGGTCGAGGTGCTCGCGGGCGTAGGCGTACACCGCCTGGTCGTCGCCGCCGTGGTACTTGCTGTCGCATACCGAGTCGCCGACGACGCCGCTGCCGAGCCCGCCTCTGCGGGGACCCGGGGCGCGCACGGCCAGGGGTTCAGCGCTGGGGCGCTTGTCGATTCCGGATGTGCGGAATCCGAGGTCGAGGGGGAAGGTCGCCGTGTTCACTGTCAGAACCGAAGCCATGAGAACAGCTAACCAGGCGGTGCGAGCGATTTAATCCAGCAATTCCCAGCTGTCGTTCTCGCCGACCGGTTCCGCGGTGATCCGCACGGTCCGTTCCTCGCCCTGCTGGTCGGTGGCGACACAGTCGAACGTCTTTCCGATCTCGACGGCCTTGAGCCCCTCACCGCAGTCCACCGTGACGGGGAACTGCAGCTGGTTCGACAGCTCATCGGTCAATGCGCTTGCGGTGCTTGGCAAGTCGTACAGCGTGTCTTTGGTGCTGAAGTCCACGTTGTAGTCGTCGTCGGTGATGGTGGACGCGACCCGGACGGTCTGTCCGCCGACCTCGGCGGTGCAGTCGAAGGTGTCGCCCTTTCCCGGGCTCGGCTCCTGTTCGGGGCACTCGACGCCGGAGACCTGCTGGTCGATCGAGGAGTAGCTGCTGTTGAGCTCGTCGGTGATCGCCTTCTCCAGCTTGTCGTAATCGAGCCCGCCGGTACCGAACGAGAACTGGCACGCCGACGCGACCAGCGCCGCACCGCAGGCGAGCAGAACAGACGACGCGGTCCGGGCGGTCGGGCTCAGTGACATGGGTCAAGATCATATTGACTGCAGATGCGCAGGTAAAGGGTCATAAACCGGCCGGATCGTCCGGCACGTCGACGGCGTATCGCCGCAGTACCTCCAGCGGCACCGAGTCCAGGGTGCGCTCGTGTGTCGAGGCGAGCACCACCGGGCAGGCGTACCCGTCGGTGTGCGCGCGCAGCCAGTTCAGCGCCGTCACACACCACCGGTCGCCGGGCACCAGCCCGGGGAACCGGTACGCCGGCATCGGCGTGGACAGATCGTTGCCGATCGAACGCTGGTGCCTGAGGAACTCGGCGGTCACCACCGCGCAGATGGTGTGCCGGCCCAGGTCCTCGTCGCCGGTGCTGCAGCACCCGTCGCGGTAGAACCCGGTCATGGGTTCGGTTCCGCAGGGTTCCAACGGTGCGCCGAGAACGTTCCGATCCGCCATCGGGTCAGTATCGCCGAGTCAGATGCTGAGCCTGCGGTATCGCTGCAGACGTCGCACACCGTGTGCCGGCGCCGCCCCGTCCACCGGCGTCAGCGCCGCGCGCATCTGCTCCCGCGTTCCGTCCGCGTCGAGGTGCATCCCGATCGCGACCAGGCTGTTGGCCGGTGCGTTCGGTGGAGCGACCGCGACGTGCACCGACGGCCCGACCACGTTGACGGTGTACCGCCGCGTCGAGGCCCGATAACGCACTGCGATCGTGCCCTTGATCCGGTACACCCCGGGCGGCGGCTCCTCGAGCAGATCGATGACCGCCCCGGGATCCACACAGCCTGCTGCGGTCACCGTCACCGAATCAGCATGGGTGTGGTGGTGGGTGTCGGTCGCGGTGTCGGACCACAACTCGCGGAAGGTGAGCTGGCCGATGTGGTCGGCGTCCCCGGCGACGTCGTAGAGCAGCGCCGGGTCGACCCGTCCAGCGGTGACGCCGACGACGTAGGCGTGGGAATTGAGCGCGCGGACCCGGTGCTCGATGCGCTCCAGCGCGGCGTCGCGGTCGTGCCCGGCGATCTGGTCGAGCTTGTTGACCACCACGAGGGTGGCCGCGGCGTAGCGCGCCGGGGGAGTGGGGTCGCGGTCGACGGTGTCGAAGTGCGTCGCCGCGTCGATGACGTCGACGACCCCGCCCGGCCGCACCCCATCGACGCCACTGAACCGGATGATCCGGGACACCGCCACCGGATCGGCCAGGCCGCTGGCCTCGACGATGATCGCGTCCAGCCGCAGCTTGGGATCGGCCAGACGGGCCAGTGCGGCATCCAGACCGCCCTCGTCGGGCAGGCAGCAGATGCACCCGCCGGCGATCGATGCGGGTTCGTCGACCTGTCCGGTGACCAGCCCAGCGTCGACGTTCAGTTCGCCGAAGTCGTTGATGATCACCCCGATTCGCGCATCGGGGCTGCGTAACACGTGGTTGAGAAGAGTCGTCTTGCCGGCGCCGAGGTAGCCGGTCAACGCGATGACGGGTATCGGCTGCACAGCCCGGCAGGCTACCGGTCGCTCACCTCGCCTCACCAGCCACGACACCGCCCGGATGTGAGTAGCATGACAGGCGCTCCGCTTTGGCCGGCGGATTGGGGGATTTCGTGCAGGGTGGGACGGACGGCGGCGTCGACACGGCAACCCGCATCGCTGACGCGACCGCCAGTCTGCCTGCGCTCAAGGCGTTGTTGCGAATCTCCGACGCCGTTTCGCGGGCTGAGCACTTCGACGAGGTGCTCGAGGTCGTCGCCGAACAGGGGGCGTCGGCGCTGGGTGCGGCGTCGGTGTCGATCAGCCGGTGGGAACGCGACCGCAGGGCGTTGCGCACGCTGATCGAGGTGGGGGATCGTTCGCCGCACCAGCATCGTCTGGCCGTTCCGGTCGTGGTGGGCGACTCGGTCTGGGGCGAGATCAGCGCGACCGGAGACGGCGGGCGCCGCTTCGATCTCGACGACACCCGGCTGTTGCAGGCGATCGCCGCGCACACCGCGGTGGCGATCGGCCGCTCAGAGTTGCTCACCACAGTGTGGCGGTACGCGTTCGAGGATCCGCTGACCGGCATCGCCAACCGGCGGGCCATCGACCGGCGCATGAACGAAACCGACTGGGACACAGTGATTACGGTGGCGCTCATGTGCGACCTCGACGGGTTCAAGCGCATCAACGACAGGGAGGGCCACCCTGCCGGGGATCGGCTGCTGCGCGGAGTGGCCCGGGAACTGGAGCGTCTGACCACGACGATCGACGGCGCGGTGGCCGCCCGGCTGGGTGGGGACGAGTTCTGCGTGCTGCTGCCCGACGCCACCATGGCCTCGGCGCAGGTCTTCGCCATGGACGCGACGACGGCCATCCGGTCGACGGTGACGTCTGCGGTGACCGTGTCCTGGGGTGCGGCCGCGGCCGGTCCCGGGATCCGGGACGGCAACGCACTTCTGGCCGCCGCCGACGCTGCGCTGATGGAGGCCAAACGTCAGGGCCCGGCGCATTACAGCACCGCCGAGACGATGACCACGGTGCCGGCCCCGGTGAATCGGCGGGTCACCGAGGCGCGACCGCCGATCGAGAGTCTGCCCGGGACGGTCGTCCGCATGCTCTCGGAGCAGCCCGGTCTGACGCTGCCCCTGGCGTTGGAACTGCTCGCCGTCCAGGTCCAGCAGGTCACCGGGGTCGCCGCCTGGGCCATCTCGGAATGCGCGCCCGGCGCCGCGCTGCGCACGCTGCGCTGCGTGGACTGCGTTCGGCGGGCAGAGTCCGGGTTGTCGGTGATCACCGATCTGGGACCGTCCTGCTATCCGCTGTCCGCGTATCCCGCGTCGGCCCGCGCCGTTCACGAGGGCACCACGTTCATCGCGGGACCGGACGTCCCCGGATCCGATCGGGCCGAGGCGGCGTTGCTGGCCCGGCTCGGGTACCGCGCCGTGCTGGGGGTCGGCGTGCCGGCCGGCCGCGAGAGCTATCTGCTCGAGTTTTTCTCGCACGACGGACACCACGAGCTGGTCAGGATCGCCCCGCTGGTCGAGGTCCTCGGCGTCTACTGCGTGTCGCAGTTCAACGGAAGCCGGCGGTTCCACCGTCGACCATGACGGTTTGCGCTGTGACATAGGCCGATTCGTCGCTGATCAGGAAGCAGACCACAGGACCGATATCGGTGCCGACGTCACCCAGCCGGCCCATCGGCACGCTGCGCAGGCTGCGTTCGTAGGCCTCGGGCGCCATCTCCCGCCACAACCGGATGCCGTCGGATTCGGCGAACGGGCACACCACATTGACCCGGATGCCGTCTCTGGCCCACTCCATCGCGGCGGCCTTGGAGATGCCGCGGATCGCTTCCTTGGCTCCGGCGTACGCGCCGAACTTCGGTTTCCCGAGGGTGCCCGACCCGGACCCGAGGTTGACGACGCTGCCGCCCCCGTTGCCGACGAGCACCGGGTACACCGCCTGCATCAGCTCGAATGTCGCGCGTGGACCCACGTCGAAGACCAGGTCGTAGTCCTCGCGGGTGATGTCCTGGAAAGGCTTGGGCTCGTTGGTGGCGATCGCGTTGTTCACCAGACCGTGCACCGTGCCGAACGCGTCCACAGCGGCGCCGATGATGCGCTGCGCGCAGTCCGGTTCGCGGAGGTCGGCGACCAGCGGTCGAACCCGCGGGCCGAGCTCGGCCACGGTGTCGTGCAGCGTCTGCTCGTCGCGATCGACGGCCAGCACCGACGCGCCACGTGCGAGCAGCGCCGACGTGATGCCCCTGCCCACGCCGCGGGCTGCGCCGGTGACGATCACGGATCGACCCTCGAGCAGCGTCTCCGGAACCTTCGGGGTCACGCCCGTCACGGTAGGGCAGCCAGCTGGTTCTTGACGACCACGCCGTCCTTGACGATGACGGCCAGATTCTGCCGCGGATTGCCCAGCAGGCGCAGGTCCGTGGTCGGATCTCCGTCGACGAGCAGCACGTCGGCCCAGGCGCCGACGGTGATCTCACCCAGACGGGCCGCCCGGTACGGGTCGCGGTCGCCGGCCAGCCGGAACAGTTCGGCGTTGCCGGAGGTGAGCATCTTGAGGGCGTCGACGGTGGTCATGTACTCGCCGAGCCGGACTGCCATCGCGCTCTGCAGGTCGTCGCGGTCGGGTTCGAACAGCAGATCGGTTCCCCATGCGGTCTTGACCCCGTGCTTGGTGGCCCAGCCGAACAGCTGATCGGTGCCGGCGCAGATCTCGCGGTTCTTTTCGGCGCTGTCCGGGTTGAGGAAGCTGTGGTCGTGTTCGGCGAACGGCTGGGTGGACAGCCAGACGCCACGCTCGGCGAGCATCGCGATGGTCGGTTCGTCGGCGAGGTGTCCGTGTTCGATGGATTTCACCCCGGCTTCGACGGCCCGGCGTATCCCCGTGACGTTGTAGACGTGGGTGGCCACGTAGGTGCCGTAATCCGCGGCGGCCTGCACCGCGGCGCGGAGCTCGGGAGCCGTGAACTGGACCGTGTACAGCGGGTCGTACAGGGAAGCGGCACCGCCACCGACCATCAGCTTGATCTGCGACGCGCCGAGCTTGAGCTGCTCGCGCACCGCGGCGAGCACCCGGTCTGCGCCGTCGGCGACCCGCATGAACCCGATCTCCTCGGCGCGGGATTCGCTGCCGCCCAGCGCCGTCGGGGTCTGGTAGACGAAGCCGAAGTCGCCGTGGCCGCCGGTCTGCGAGATCGCGGCCTGGCTGGGATAGATGCGGGGACCGAGCTCGGGCCGGGCGTCGATCACCTTCTTGATGCCTGCGGTGTCACCGGCCATGTCGCGCACCGTGGTGAACCCGCGCAGCAGCGTGTCCTTCGCCGCGGCCAGTGTCGAGGCGGCCAGCTGGGTCTGGGATCCCATCGCCAGGTCGAGCAGGGTGTTGGCCATTCCGACGAGATGGATGTGCGCGTCGCTCATGCCGGGCATCAGGGTGCGCCCGCCGCCGTCGATCACGGCGGTGCCGTCCGTCTCAGCGATCGGCGAGGATTCCACCGCGGCGACGGTGCGTCCCACGATCAGCACGTGGCCGTTTGTGACCCGGTCGGACAGACCGTCGAAGATTCGCACGTTCTTGATCAGCAGACGCTGTCCGGTCGAACTGGCCTCGGCCACCATGGCTACCTCCTCGAGTCCTGCGCAACGTTAGCTGCACAGTACGAAAGGGCCGGGCCCATGCGGGCCCGGCCCTCTCAGGAGACGGTGTCAGCTACCGGTCAGGTCGCTGCGGTCACGGAGCGGGGATGGTGGCACAACCAAGGCCCGGGATGCAGCCGGTGGCTCCACCGGGGCCGGCGGTGCCGGACGGGCCGCCCGGAATCGCGCCGGTGGCTCCGTCAGGCCCGGCTGCGCCGCTCGGGCCGCCGGGAATGGCGCCCGCGGCGCCACCGGGACCGGCCGCTCCGGCGGGGCCGCCGGGAATGGCACCTGCGGCGCCGTCGGGGCCTGCCGTGCCGTTCACGACGCACGGTGTGCCGTCCGGGTTGAAGCATGGGGGCGGCGCCGGCTGCGCAAAGGTCAGGGGCGCTGTTGCGATGGCCGTCGCCGCAGCGCCCGCGAACAGAAAGGAACCAATCATTCGGGGTGTTGAGGTCTTGTTTCGCATGTCTGAAAGATTGCCGGGGATCAAGAAATCAAAACCACCCAATTTGTGGTCGCGCTGACGGCCGCGTCCTGCCACCGCACCCGTCCCGGGTCGGCGCGGTGGCATGCTGGCTCAATGGGATTGGTGATCAGGCTGCTCGAGCTGATGCTCGTGCTGGTGCCGCTGCTGGGGGCGGTGTATGCCGCGTTCCGGGGTGTCGCCGCGCTGCGGGGACGTCAATCCGCCGAGCTGCCGCCGCCCCCGGATCCCGCGGCGGCGCAGCGCCGAGCGATAGGTCGCGCGATCGAGGAGCACGACCGGACCGACACCCGCTGGCTGGAGTACGAGCTCGACCTGTCCAGGCTGCTGGACTGTCCGATGATGACCGATCTGCGGGACGCTCTCACCGAGCGCTTCCACCGGGCGAAGCTGCGCGCCGACTTCCTGCGGCCCGCTGACGTCGACGATCTGGTCGACGACCGCGACGCGACGCGTGAATACCTGGCCGCGGTGCAGGAATACGTCACGGCCTTCGACATCGCCGAGGCGGAGGCGTTGCGCCGCAGACGATCCGGATTCACCGGAGAGGAGCAGGAACGTCTGGCGCGGGCGCAGCGTCTGCTGCGGGTGGCGGCGGATTCGGCTGCCACGCAACAGGAACGGGAGCGGGCCTACCGCTTGGCGCGGCGCGAGCTCGACGGGTTGCTGGTGCTTCCCGAGCGGGCCCGCGCCGCACTGGAGCGCGGTATCAGCGGCGAGCTCGACTAATTGTTGCCCGGCTCCTCGTCGGCGACCTCGAGCGCGTGGTCCAGGATCGCCAGACCCTCCCGGGCCTGTTCGTCGGTGATGATGCACGGCGGCACCACGTGGATGCGGTTGTAGTTCGCGAACGGCAGCAGTCCGAGCTTCTTGCACCGGCCAATTACTGAATTCATTGCAGCACTTGAACTTCCGTACGGCGCCAGGGGCTCGCGGGTATCCTGGTCGGCGACCAGTTCGACCGCCCAGAACACGCCGGCGCCGCGCACCTCGCCCACACACCGGTGCCGGGCGGCGATGTCGCGCAGGCCGGGCCCGATGACCTCGGCGCCGATGCGTGCCGCGTTCTCGACGATGCCCTCGTCGGCCATCGCGTTGATCGTCGCCACCGCGGACGCCGTCGCCAGCGGATGCCCGGAATAGGTCAGGCCGCCCGGATACGCACGGTGGGCGAAGGTCTGCGCGATCGCAGGGTTGATCGCGACGCCGCCGAGCGGCACATAACCGGAGTTGACCCCCTTGGCGAACGTCATCAGGTCGGGCGTGACATCGAAGTGGTTGATGGAGAACCACTTTCCGCTACGGCCGAAACCTGCCATCACCTCGTCGGCGATGAACACGATGCCGTATTCGTCGCACAGCTCACGCACTCCGGCGATGTAGCCGGGCGGGGGCACCATGATGCCGGCCGTGCCGGGGATCGACTCCAGGATGATTGCCGCGATAGTGCTCGGGCCCTCCATCCGGATGGTGTCGTGCAGGTGCTTGAGCGCGCGTTCGGACTCTTCGGCTTCGGTGGTGGCGTGGAACTGCGACCGGTACAGGAACGGGCCGAAGAAGTGCACAACGCCGGCATTGCCGTGATCGTTGGGCCAGCGCCGGGGGTCGCCGGTCAGGTTGATAGCGGTCTCTGTGCCACCGTGGTAGGAGCGGTAGCGGGACAGCACCTTGTAGCGGCCGGTGTGCAGTCGGGCCATCCGCACCGCATGTTCGACCGCATCGGCGCCGCCGTTGGTGAAGAAGATCTTGTTCAGCTCGCCGGGGGTGCGCTCGGCGATCAGACGTGCGGCTTCGGAGCGGGCGGCGTTGGCGTGCTGCGGTGCGACCGTGCACAGCTTGGCGGCCTGCTCGGCGATCGCGGCGACGACCTTGGGGTGCTGGTGCCCGATGTTGGTGTTCACCAGCATCGAAGAGAAGTCGAGAAGCTTGTTGCCGTCGCCGTCCCAGACGTAGCAGCCCTCTGAGGCCACGATCGTCATCGGGGAGATGTCGGCCTGCGCGGACCACGAATGGAACACGTGGGCGCGGTCGAGCTCGTACGTGCGGGCGGCCTCCGCACGCGCCGCCTCGACGGTCAGTCCGTTGGGGAGAAGGCCGGATTCTTCAAGCGTTTCGTTCAGCACACCGAAACGGTAGATCTCCAAGCGCAGAAGCGACAATTGCCTGTCGCCGGCCGTGCCGCGGATAGGGGCCGCCGGCTGACGGCATTTGGTGCGCTGGCGTGTCACAGTCCACGGGTAGAATCGAACACATGTTCGATAGATTGTATGCGGGGTTGGATGAGCCGGCTCTGGTCGCTGCGATCGAACAGGCTGCGCGTGAGGAAGCCCGGGCCGGGGCGCGCAAGATGGCCGCGATCGCCGAGTTGGTGAATCTGACGGTCGATGAGGATGACGAACGAGGCATGTGGGCCTTCGATCCGTGGAAGAACGCCGCCTGCCAGGTCGGGGCCGCTTTGTCGATCAGCCAGCAGCGCGCCTCGGCTCAGATGTGTGTTGCGACGGCGCTGCGTTACCGGCTGCCCAAGGTGGCGGCCCTGTACCTGCAGGGGCGCCTGAGCGCCCGGTTGATTTCGGAGATCACCTGGCGCACCCATCTGGTCACCGACGACATCATCGCCGTGGTTGACGCGGCGCTGGCAGCCAAGGCCCAGACGTGGGGACCGCTGTCGGACGAGAAACTGGTCAACAAGATCAACGCCGTGATCGAGCGCCACGACCCCGACGCGGTGCGCCGCGCCAAGGAGGTCCTCAAGAAGCGGGATGTGCAGATCGGGGCTCATGAGGACCCCGACGCGGTCACGTCGCTGTGGGGGTTGTTGTTGGCGCCGGACGCCGCGGTGTACAAGGCGCGGATTGCCCGACTGGTCAACGGTTTGTGTGAGGCGGATCCGCGTTCCATCGGTGAGCGGCGCTCCGATGCCATGGGCGCGATCGGTCGGGGCGAAGACCACCTGCGGTGCCGGTGCGGATCTTCGGCCTGCACCGCCAGCGGCCCGGCGAAATCGCCGGTGGTGATTCACGTGATCGCCGACAAGGCGGCCGTTGATGCCGCAAAGCAGGTGATCGCCGCCGAGGACCGCGAACAGCAGAACATCAGGGTCGAATCCGAACGTCCCCAGCCCGAGTCCGAACCTGACGAGTCCGAACCCGAGAGCCGGCCCGGGGCCGAACCTGTTGAGCCCGGTCTTGATTGCTGCGCCAAGGATTCCTGCGCCAAGGATTCCGGGGTGGCGTTGCTTGCGGGGGCTCAGGTCCTGCCGGTCGTGGCGTTGGCAGAAGCCATCCGCTCCGGAGCGTTGATCAAGCCGTTGTGGCTGCCTGGCCCCGATCCCGAACCGCACTACCAGCCCTCGGCGAAGCTGGCCGCGTTCATCCGCGCCCGCGATGTGTTCTGCCGCTTCCCGGGATGCGGTGTTCCCGCCGAGCGTTGCGACATCGACCACGTCGTGCCGTACCCCTACG
>NZ_JBTBFV010000039.1:0-51190 GCF_054786995.1 Mycobacterium sp. ZZG | reverse complement strand
CCAGTTCGACCGCCGCGACGGCGAAGGGCTCGAACGGATCCGGGGACGGATACGGCGGCGGCGGGGCATACCGGTTCTCGGTGTAGCTCCACAACCGGCCCCGCCGCGACAACGGCACCTGAGCCAGCTCATCACCCTCACACCCGGGATTCGGGCAATTATCGGCCCGCGGCGGGAACACAAACGTCCCGCACAGATGACACTTACCACCGATCAGATACGGATCCCCCGACCCATCCGTGGCGAACCACCCGTCGATCGCAGGTTGCGTAGAAGCTGACACGCGGGTCAGCGTACCGAGTCCGGCCGGGAAACTGAAACGTGTTCCAGTTTCGTGTCGTCCGGTCAGTTCCCGGCGGCGCGTCCGCTCATCGAGCGGGCCGGCGCGATGATTGCGGCGACGGGCGCAGCTGCTGTCGGCCCAGATGCCTAGAGTGATGTCCGTGAGCCCTGCCAAGACTGCATCGGAGACCAGAGCCGGTAAACCGGAGGCCGGCGCCAAGCCCACCCTGATGCTGCTGGACGGCAACTCGCTGGCCTTCCGGGCGTTCTACGCGCTGCCCGCCGAGAACTTCAAGACCCAGGGCGGGTTGACCACCAACGCGGTGTACGGGTTTACCGCCATGCTGATCAACCTGCTGCGCGACGAGCAGCCCAGCCACATCGCAGCCGCGTTCGACGTGTCCCGGCAGACGTTCCGCAAGGACAAATACCCGGACTACAAAGAGGGCCGCTCGGCGACGCCCGACGAATTCCGCGGCCAGATCGACATCACCAAAGAGGTGCTCGGCGCGCTGGGAATCACGGTGCTGGCCGAGCCCGGTTTCGAGGCCGACGACATCATCGCGACGCTGGCGACGCAGGCCCAGAGCGAAGGGCACCGCGTGCTGGTGGTCACCGGCGACCGCGACGCGCTGCAACTGGTCAGCGACGACGTCACGGTGCTGTATCCGCGCAAGGGCGTCAGCGAGTTGACGCGGTTCACCCCCGAGGCCGTCCAGGAGAAGTACGGGCTGAGCCCCGCGCAGTACCCGGACTTCGCGGCGCTGCGCGGCGACCCGAGCGACAACCTTCCCGGCATTCCCGGGGTCGGCGAGAAGACGGCGACGAAATGGATCGCCGAGTACGGCTCGTTGCAGTCGCTGGTCGACAACGTCGACAAGGTCAAGGGCAAGGTCGGCGACGCGCTGCGCGCGCACCTGTCCAGCGTCGTGCTCAACCGCGAGCTCACCGAGCTTGTCAAGGACGTTCCGCTGGCGCAGACCCCCGACGCGCTGCGCATGCAACCCTGGAACCGCGACCAGATTCACCGCCTGTTCGACGATCTCGAGTTCCGTGTCCTGCGCGACCGGCTCTTCGACACGCTGGCCTCGGCCGATCCCGAGGTCGACGAGGGGTTCGAGGTCCGCGGTGAGGCGCTGGAACCCGGCACGCTGGCCGGCTGGCTGACCGAGCACAGCGACGGCCGGCGCTTCGGACTGGCCGTGGTCGGCAACCACCTCGCCTTCGACAGCGACGCGACCGCGCTGGCGATCGTCGCCTCAGGCGGCGACGGGCGCTACATCGACACCGCCCGTCTCGGTCCCGAGGACGAGAAGGCGCTGGCGTCCTGGTTGGCTGATCCAGAAGTGCCGAAGGCGCTGCACGAGGCCAAGCTTGCGATCCACGACCTGCAGGGGCGGGGCTGGACGTTGGCAGGGGTCACCTCCGACACCGCTCTGGCCGCGTACCTGGTTCGTCCCGGGCAGCGCAGTTTCGCCCTCGACGATCTGTCGCTGCGCTACCTCAAACGTGAACTGCGTGCGGACAACCCTGAGCAACAACAGCTTTCGCTTCTCGACGACGGTGACGGTGTCGACGACCAGGCTGTGCAGACCTTGCTGCTGCGTGCCAGCGCGGTGACCGACCTCGCCGATGCGCTCGACGAGGAACTCGCGCGCATCGACTCCACAGCGCTGCTGGGCAACATGGAGCTGCCGGTGCAGCGGGTGCTGGCAGAGCTCGAGACCGCGGGCATCGCCGTCGATCTGGAGATGCTGTCGGGGCTGCAAAGTGAGTTCGCGGCCCAGATCCGCGACGCTGCCGAGGCGGCCTATGCCGTGATCGGCAAGCAGATCAACCTGGGCTCACCGAAGCAGCTGCAGGTCGTGCTGTTCGACGAGCTGGAGATGCCGAAGACGAAGCGGACCAAGACCGGTTACACCACGGACGCGGACGCGCTGCAGTCGCTGTTCGACAAGACCGGGCATCCTTTCCTGCAGCATCTGCTGGCTCACCGCGACGCGACCCGACTGAAGGTCACCGTCGACGGGCTGCTCAACGCGGTCGCCTCCGACGGCCGGATTCACACCACGTTCAACCAGACGATCGCGGCCACCGGGCGGTTGTCCTCGACGGAACCGAACCTGCAGAACATCCCGATCCGCACCGAGGCGGGGCGCCGGATCCGGGACGCGTTTGTGGTCGGCAAGGGCTACGGCGAGTTGATGACTGCCGACTACAGCCAGATCGAAATGCGGATCATGGCTCACCTCTCCCGGGACGAAGGTCTCATCGAGGCGTTCAACACCGGCGAGGATCTGCACTCGTTCGTCGCCTCCCGGGCGTTCTCGGTGCCGATCGACGAGGTCACCGCCGAGTTGCGGCGCCGGGTCAAGGCAATGTCCTACGGACTGGCCTACGGGCTGAGCGCCTACGGGCTCTCACAGCAGCTCAAGATCTCCACCGAAGAGGCCAAGGAACAGATGGAGCAGTACTTCGCCCGGTTCGGCGGGGTGCGGGACTACCTGCGCGACGTGGTGGACCAGGCCCGCAAGGATGGCTACACCTCGACCGTGTTCGGTCGTCGGCGCTATCTGCCCGAGCTCGACAGCAGCAACCGGCAGGTGCGTGAGGCCGCCGAACGCGCCGCGCTCAACGCGCCCATCCAGGGCAGCGCCGCAGACATCATCAAGGTCGCGATGATCAACGTGGACCGGGCGATCAAAGACGCAGGTCTGTCGTCACGCATGCTGCTGCAGGTGCACGACGAGCTTCTGTTCGAGGTTGCCGACGGCGAGCGCGACCAGCTCGACGCGCTGGTGCGCGAGCAGATGGGCAGCGCCTATCAGCTCGACGTGCCGTTGGAGGTGTCCGTCGGCTACGGCCGCAGCTGGGATTCCGCGGCGCATTAGCCGGACCCGTGCGGTCGACGCGGCTTCCGCTCAGGCCACGGCATTATGTAGGGTTGCATACATAATTGGCGGAAGGATCGTGCATGCCGAAACACTCGTTCGGGGCGGCGATCGAACTCGAACCCACCGAGTCGAGGGGAGTGCTGCGCGGACACACCAGCCCGGATTGGGCGAACATGGTCGGCCCGTTCGGCGGGGTGACCGCCGCCGCGCTGCTGCGTGCCGTCCAATTGCAGCCCGACCGCGCCGGTGACCCCGTCGCGTTGACGGTGAACTTTGTGGCGCCTGTGCTCGACGGTGAATTCGACATCGCCACCAAGCCCGTGCGCACCAACCGCACCAATCAGCACTGGCTGATCGAGTTGTCGCAGGAAGGTTCGATCAGGACCAACGCCACCGCGGTGTTCGGGTTCCGCCGAGACACCTGGTCGGACACCGAGCGACAGCCACCTTCGGCGCCCGCCCCGGAGGACATCGTGCCGACCGGTCTGCCCGAGATGGTGGTGTGGGCCGGCAATTACGACATGCGCTACGTCGAGGGCGCCGTCCCCGGGCCGGACGGCGGGCCGGTGGACTCGTCGACCACCACGTTGTGGGTGCGGGACCGGCAGGGGCGCGCCGTGGACTTCCCGTCCCTGGCCGCGCTCAGCGACATCTTCTACCCGCGGGTGTTCCTGCGTCGCGGCGCGCTGTGTCCGGCCGGAACCATCTCGTTGACCACCTATTTCCATGTCGACGCGGATGAACTGTCCGCGGTCGACGGCGAATTCGTGCTGTGCCGGTCCCGTGCGAACCGGTTCGCGCGCGGCTACTTCGACCAGTCGGGCGAGATCTGGAGCAGGTCGGGCGACCTGCTGGTCACCACCCACCAGGTCGTCTACTTCAAGACCTAGGAAGACCTAGGCCACTGCGGCGCGTGGGTCCGGAAACCCGCCATCCGCTGTAGCGCCGGAGACGCCGACCTGGCGGCATGCACGGCATGGGTGTCCTCGTACAGCAGCGCCGTCACCCGGTCGTCGCCGAAGCCGCGAT
The DNA here is from genome assembly GCF_054786995.1 of Mycobacterium sp. ZZG. Classification (NCBI taxonomy): domain Bacteria; kingdom Bacillati; phylum Actinomycetota; class Actinomycetes; order Mycobacteriales; family Mycobacteriaceae; genus Mycobacterium; species Mycobacterium sp. ZZG. The sequence goes on along the minus strand of NZ_JBTBFV010000039.1, from coordinate 46,985 downwards.
CGATGCGATCGCGGACGAAAGCCAGTCCGGCGACTTCGTGGGCGAACCGCTTGACCGACTTACCGGCCTCCTTTCCGCCGAAGCGGGTGGCCTCGGCGACGGCCTGCTTGCGGGTCCCCATCGACCCCAACCATGTGGCCTCGTTCGGCGTGACGACGCCCGCGGAAACCATCCCGGGGAGCTTCTCGGTGACGATGCGCTGCTCTCGACGCCGGCTGTTGACCGCCAGGGCGATCGCAAGTGCGAATACCGGCATCATCCAGAACACGTACATCCCGAAGTACGCGCCGGTGCCCAGCAGCGACGAGCCATTCCACATCGCATGCAGCGCGACCGCCCCCGCGTAACCCAGCAGGATGCAGCCGGCCTTTCCGGCGCCGCTGCGTCGCTGCAGCGCGAACCAGACGCCGAGCGCGAACAGCGTGGTGAACAGCGAATGCGCGAACGGCCCCATGACCAGCCGCAGCGCCGCGGTCACCAGAGAGTCCGCCAGCGACTCACCGTTGGCGATGTAGAGAATGTCTTCCAGCCAGGCGAAGCCGGCCCCGACCAGCCCGGCGTACACCAGGCAGTCGGTCAGCGAATTCATCTCGTTGCGTCTGGCGCCGGTCATCATCAGCAGCAGGAACAGTCCCTTGGCGGCCTCCTCGGTGACCGGTGCGCCGATGACCAGCGTGAATGGGCTGACGCCGGTCGCGTCGGGATCCACCGCGGGATTGAGCCACGCGTCCAGAAAGATCTGCAGGAGCGCCGAGACGACGACCGCCACCGACGTGCCCCAGATGAACGCCAGCAGAAGTAGTCGCGGTGGCTCAGGCTCGAAGCGGTCCAGCCACAGATAGGCCAGCACCACCACGGCCATCGCCACGCTGGACAGCACGAACCCGATCGCGGTCCCGACCGGGTTGGCCAGTGTCAGCAGGATGACGATCAGCCCCGCCAGGGTGCCCAGCGCGATGAGCAGGCCCAACGGTGCGCCGACCGTGCGGACTCGACGCGCGAACGGCGCTCCGAGATGACGGAATCGGTGAGGCCCCCCAGGAGCGCCGGCGTACGCCACGACAGCAGGGTAGCGGGTCAGGGGAGGCGGGTTTGTCCTGCATGGACCCAGTCGAGTAGCCTCGACGTGTACCTGTGTGTGCGATTCGCGGGTGCCGCCAACAAAACACTCATCTGTCCCTACGATTAAACCTGTCCGGAGCAACCCACCACATGCCAAGTCCCTCCGTCACTTCCCCGCAGGTAGCCGTCAACGACATCGGCTCCGCGGAAGACTTCCTCGCCGCCATCGACAAGACCATCAAGTACTTCAACGATGGCGACATCGTCGAAGGGACCATCGTCAAGGTGGACCGCGACGAGGTCCTGCTCGACATCGGTTACAAGACTGAAGGCGTCATCCCTTCCCGTGAGCTGTCCATCAAGCACGACGTCGACCCCAATGAGGTTGTGTCCGTCGGCGACGAGGTCGAAGCTCTGGTCCTCACCAAGGAGGACAAGGAAGGCCGCCTGATCCTGTCCAAGAAGCGCGCTCAGTACGAGCGGGCCTGGGGCACCATCGAAGAGCTCAAGGAAAAGGACGAGGCCGTCAAGGGCACCGTCATCGAGGTCGTCAAGGGCGGCCTGATCCTCGACATCGGCCTGCGCGGCTTCCTGCCCGCCTCGCTGGTGGAGATGCGTCGCGTCCGCGATCTGCAGCCGTACATCGGCAAGGAGATCGAGGCAAAGATCATCGAGCTCGACAAGAACCGCAACAACGTGGTGCTGTCCCGCCGCGCCTGGCTGGAGCAGACCCAGTCCGAGGTGCGCAGCGAGTTCCTCAATCAGCTGACCAAGGGCGCCATCCGCAAGGGTGTGGTGTCCTCGATCGTCAACTTCGGCGCGTTCGTCGATCTCGGCGGTGTCGACGGTCTGGTGCACGTCTCCGAGCTGTCCTGGAAGCACATCGACCACCCGTCCGAGGTCGTCCAGGTGGGCGACGAGGTCACCGTCGAGGTGCTCGACGTCGACATGGATCGGGAGCGGGTTTCGTTGTCGCTCAAGGCGACCCAGGAAGACCCGTGGCGTCACTTCGCCCGCACCCACGCGATCGGTCAGATCGTTCCGGGCAAGGTCACCAAGTTGGTGCCGTTCGGTGCGTTCGTCCGCGTCGAGGAGGGCATCGAAGGCCTGGTGCACATCTCGGAGCTGTCCGAGCGTCACGTCGAGGTGCCCGACCAGGTGGTCCAGGTCGGCGACGACGCGATGGTCAAGGTCATCGACATCGACCTGGAGCGTCGCCGGATCTCGCTGAGCCTCAAGCAGGCCAACGAGGACTACTCCGACGAGTTCGAGGCCTGGAAGTACGGCATGGCCGACAGCTACGACGACCAGGGCAACTACATCTTCCCCGAGGGCTTCGACGCCGACACCAACGAGTGGCTCGAAGGCTTCGAGAAGCAGCGTGACGAGTGGGAGGCGCGGTACGCCGAGGCCGAGCGCCGCCACAAGATGCACACCGCGCAGATGGAGAAGTTCGCCGCTGCCGAGGCCGCCGAGGCGGCCAAGCCGGTCGCCAACGGATCGTCGCGGTCCGAGGAGTCGACGGGTGGCTCGCTGGCCAGCGATGCTCAGCTCGCCGCCCTGCGGGAGAAGCTCGCAGGCAACGCCTGACAATTCCGATCGAAGGCCCCGGCTCCGTGGAGTCGGGGCCTTCGTCGTCTCCGGATCCGACAGGTGCACGTATCGCTTTTTGACAATGATTTTCATTAACGTGTTGGATCGTGCCCATGACGACAACCCGACTGTTCGCTGTCCTGTCCGCGGCCCTTCTCGGTGCCGGCTGCGCCACGCCGGAGAGTGCGCCGCCCATCGAGCAGTCCGAATCGCGCGTTCCGGCCGCACAGACCGAGGAGTCGTCACCGACGCCGCGCCTGGCGTTGAGCTATGACGGGGGAGTGCTGGTTCTCGACGCGGCCACGCTGCAGCAGATCGCCGACATCCCGCTGGACGGGTTCGTCCGGCTCAACGCCGCCGCCAACGGACGCCACGTCCTGGTCTCCCAGGCCGACGGCTTCGCGGTGCTCGACATGGGGACCTGGACGGACGCGCACGGTGATCACGGGCACCACTACACCGCCGAACCCGCGTTGACCGACCTGCGGTTCGGCGGTGACGAGCCCGGCCACGTCGTCGCGCACGACGACCGGCTGACCCTGTTCAGCGACGGCACCGGGGCCGTCGACGTGGTTGACCCGCACGCGCTGCTCGACGGCGACGGGGACGCCGAAAATGTGCTGACGACAAGTCCGCATCACGGAGTCGCGGTGGCGCGACAGGACGGCACCGTGGTCGTCAGCGTCGGTGACGAGCGCGGGCGCACCGGCCTGGAGACCCTCGACGCGGCGGGAACCCGGATCGCCGCGACCGATGAGTGCCCGGGTCTGCACGGCGAGGCGGCGGCGGCCGGCGGAGTGCTGACGTTCGGCTGCGAGGACGGCCTGCTCATCGTGCGCGGCAACGACATTCAGAAGGTCTCCAGCCCAGATCCCTACGGCCGCATCGGAAACCAGGCCGGCAGCGAGGAATCCCCGGTCGTTCTCGGTGACTACAAGACCGAGCCCGAAGCCGACATCGAACGGCCGCAACGGTTCACGCTGACCGACACCGCGACGGGCTCGTTGCGCGTGATCCCGCTGGAGGCCAGCTACAGCTTCCGTTCCCTGGACCGCGGCCCCGAAGGGGAGGCCGTGATCCTGGGCACCGATGGTGCCCTGCATGTGTTCGATCCGGTCAGTGCGCAGCGCATCGGGTACTTCCCGGCGATCGGGGCGTGGACCGAGCCCGACGAGTGGCAGTCTCCGATGCCGAACCTGCACGTCCAGGACGGCGTGGCCTACGTCAGCGATCCGCACGCACGGCGTCTGGTCGCAATCGACCTCGCGAACGGTTCGGTGGTCGCCGATACCGCGCTGAGCCACCGGCCGGTCGAGCTGACGGGGGTCGAAGGCTGACGGCACGGCCTGACACACTGATGCAGTGCTGCGCATTGGGTTGACCGGAGGAATCGGGGCGGGCAAGTCGACGGTGTCGGCGACGTTCAGCGAGCTCGGCGGGATCGTCGTGGACGGCGACGTGATCGCCCGCGAGGTGGTCGAACCGGGGACCCCCGGCCTGGCCAAATTGGTCGACGCGTTCGGCGAGCAGATCCTGCTGCCCGACGGCGCATTGAACCGGCCGGCGCTGGCGGCGATCGCGTTCAGCGACCAGGACAAGCGGGCCACGCTGAATGGGATCGTGCATCCCCTTGTGGGACAACGCCGTTCGGAGCTGATCGAGGCCGCCGCGCACGATGCCGTGATCGTCGAGGACATCCCCCTGCTGGTCGAATCGCAGATGGCGCCGATGTTCCCGCTGGTGGTGATCGTGCACGCCGACGAGGACGTGCGGGTCAAACGCCTGATCGAGTACCGCAATTTCTCCGAGGAGGACGCCCGGGCGCGCATCGCGGCACAGGCCACCGAAGAACAGCGCCGCGTCGTGGCCGACGTCTGGCTGGACAACTCGGGCAGCGCCGGCGAACTCGTGGAGAAGGCCCGCGCGTTGTGGCATGAGCGCATCCAGCCGTTCGCCCGCAACCTCGAGGCGGGCACCCCGGCGTCATCGGCGCCGCAGCTGGTCCCGGCCGACCCGCAGTGGCCGGCGCAGGCGCAACGGATCCTGGCCCGGTTGCGGACCGCCTGCGGTCACCGCGCCTCGCGGGTGGACCACATCGGCTCGACCGCGGTACCAGGCCTGGACGCCAGGGACGTGATCGACGTGCAGGTGACCGTGCCGTCTCTGGAGGTCGCCGACGAACTCGCCGAGGCGATGCGGGGCGCCGGGTATGTGCCCACCTCGGTCACCTCCGATGTCGGCAAGCCCGACGGGCGCAGCACCGTGGCCGAATTCGACCACTCCGACAGCGCCGACCGGTGGGGCAAGCGGTTGTACTGCTCGGCCGACCCGGGACGCCCGACCAACGTGCACGTGCGGGTGGACGGCTGGCCCAACCAGCAGTTCGCCCTGCTGTTCGTCGATTGGCTGAAAGCCAACCCCGCTGCTCAGTCCGAGTACCTCGAGCTCAAGCAGGGCGTCACCGCGCGGGAGCATCCGACCACGGGGGCCTACGCCGACGCGAAGGAGCCGTGGTTCCTCGACAATTACCGCCGGGCCTGGGAGTGGGCGCAGGCCACCGGCTGGCGGCCGTCGGGCTAGGGAGCGTCCGCAACCGCCGGCTCGGCGGGCGCAGGCGACCCGCCATCGATCGGAAGGTTCAACGGTGCACCGCACTGCAGGACCCCGTAGAGCGGATCGTCTTTCGGCCGGAACAGTCGCGGCGCGATGAACTGATCGGCCTTCGCCACGATCTGATCGTCCACGAGGATCTCGCAGTGCAGGTTCGATCCGTACGGCCACTCGATCGACAGCTCCATGCCCGCCTTTGCGGGATCGGCGAGCACGGCGTTGATCTCGAAGGTCTGGCCGGGCAGCAGCGTGGGCTGCGCGCTGTTGACGTTCTCGTCGTCCATCCGGTACGCGACCACCGCGCCCCGAGAGGTGCCGTCGGCGCGGGCCCGGTAGAGGACGTTGTGAAGCACCTCCGGCTCGGCCGGGGCCGGCTGGATCTCGGTGGCGGGGTCCTGCGGTTGAGCCGAGGCGACCGGGGCCGCCAGCACGGCGGCCACCAGGGCGGCGGCGGTCGTAACAGCGGTCCGCGTGCGCGGGGCGGCAACCATGAAACGAGAGATTACCGTCCGTCTTTGCTCGGTCGCATACACAGTCATGGCCATCGGAATCAAGATCGCAGGCGCACCCGCGACCGTTACAGACCGCGCCAGGTCAACGGCATCCCGAGCCCGGACAACCACCGGTCGAGGTCGTAGTCGTGTCGGGCCAGCGCCTCGACGGTGGTGACCGCCGTGCGGATCGCACGTTCGCCGGCCTGCCGGTCGAGCAGCCCTTCGGCGAGTGCGGTGGCCAACTCGTCGATGTCGCTGACCTGCACGTCCTGTCCGGTGCGCACCACGAGGTCGACATAGTGGTCTGTCCCCTCCCAGCAGGTCGGGCCCGGGCGGTAGACGCCGACATCGAGATAGAAGTCCTGATCACGCTCGTGCCCCGGGTTGAAATGGAACACCGTCACCCGCAGATCGAGGGTGGGCAGCATCCACGACTCCAGGTAGTGGAACTGAGCACGCCCGGGTGCCGGCCGGGCCATGTACAGCCCCCACGGCCGAACGGTGTACCGCTCGACCGCCCGGACGATGCCCTTGGGGTCGGTGTTGGTGCCGGCCGCAAGGTCGAAGGTCTCGTGCTTGGGAGGGTGGATGCCGACCAGGATAAGCGCAGGCGGCTGCTGGTCGCGTGCTGCAGGAACAGAACGTGTCGGTATCAGGTTCTACCCTGGTGAAATGGCTTTTGCGACCGAACACCCAGTGCTTGCGCACTCGGAGTACCGCCCCGTGGACGAGATCGTCCGCACCGGCAGGCGCTTCGAGGTGGTCAGCGAATACGAGCCCGCCGGCGATCAGCCCGCCGCCATCGACGAGCTGGAACGCCGCATCCGGGCGGGGGAGAAGGACGTGGTGCTGCTGGGCGCCACCGGCACCGGTAAGTCGGCGACCACCGCCTGGCTCATCGAACGGCTTCAGCGTCCCACCCTGGTGATGGCGCCGAACAAGACGCTGGCCGCGCAGCTGGCCAACGAGTTGCGGGAGATGCTGCCCAACAACGCCGTCGAGTACTTCGTCTCCTACTACGACTACTACCAACCCGAGGCGTACATCGCGCAGACCGACACCTACATCGAGAAGGACAGCTCGATCAACGACGACGTGGAGCGCCTACGCCACTCGGCGACGTCGAACCTGCTGTCCCGCCGCGACGTGGTGGTGGTCGCGTCGGTCTCGTGCATCTACGGTCTGGGCACCCCGCAGTCCTATCTGGACCGCTCGGTCGAGCTCAAGGTCGGCGACGAGGTGCCGCGCGACGACCTGCTGCGGCTGCTGGTCGACGTGCAGTACACCCGCAACGACATGGCGTTCACCCGCGGTACCTTCCGGGTCCGGGGCGACACCGTCGAGATCATCCCGTCCTACGAAGAGCTCGCGGTGCGCATCGAGTTTTTCGGCGACGAGATCGAAGAGCTGTACTACCTGCACCCGCTCACCGGCGACATCATCCGCAAGGTCGACTCGCTGCGGATCTTCCCGGCCACCCACTACGTCGCCGGACCCGAGCGCATGGCCCAGGCCATCGCAAGCATCGAACAGGAACTCGAGGAGCGCCTGGCCGAGCTGGAGGGGCAGGGCAAGCTGCTGGAGGCCCAGCGGCTGCGGATGCGCACCAATTACGACGTCGAGATGATGCGCCAGGTCGGCTTTTGTTCGGGCATCGAGAACTACTCGCGGCACATTGACGGCCGCGGTCCGGGCACCGCGCCCGCCACGTTGATCGACTACTTCCCCGAGGACTTCCTCCTCGTCATCGACGAGTCCCATGTGACCGTGCCGCAGATCGGCGGCATGTACGAGGGCGACATGTCCCGCAAGCGCAACCTCGTGGACTTCGGATTCCGGCTGCCGTCGGCGGTGGACAACCGTCCGCTGACCTGGGAGGAGTTCGCCGACCGGATCGGTCAGACCGTGTACCTGTCGGCGACGCCCGGTTCCTACGAGCTCAGCCAGGCCGACGGTGAGTTCGTCGAGCAGGTCATCCGTCCGACCGGGTTGGTCGACCCCCAGGTCATCGTCAAGCCGACCAAGGGCCAGATCGACGACCTGATCGGTGAGATCCGCAAGCGGACCGAACGTGACGAGCGCGTGCTCGTGACGACACTGACCAAGAAGATGGCCGAGGACCTGACGGACTATCTGCTGGAGATGGGGATCCGCGTTCGCTACCTGCACTCGGAGGTCGACACCCTGCGTCGGGTGGAGCTGCTGCGTCAGCTGCGCCTCGGTGAGTACGACGTGCTGGTCGGCATCAACCTGTTGCGAGAGGGTCTCGACCTGCCGGAGGTGTCCCTGGTGGCGATCCTCGATGCCGACAAGGAGGGGTTCCTGCGGTCGCCGCGCAGCCTGATCCAGACCATCGGTCGTGCGGCGCGAAATGTCTCCGGCGAGGTGCACATGTACGCCGACAAGGTGACCGATTCGATGAAGCAGGCCATCGACGAGACCGAGCGCCGCCGCGCCAAGCAGATCGCCTACAACACCGAGCACGGCATCGATCCGAAGCCGTTGCGCAAGAAGATCGCCGACATCCTTGACCAGGTGTACCGGGAGGCCGACGATACCGAGGCGGTGGAGGTCGGTGGCTCCGGCCGCAACGCGTCACGGGGCCGGCGCGCGCCCGGTGAACCGGGCCGTGCGGTGAGCGCCGGGGTGATCGAGGGCCGCGACACCTCCAACATGCCGCGCGCCGAGCTCGCCGACCTGATCAAGGATCTGACCGCGCAGATGATGGCCGCGGCACGAGACCTGCAGTTCGAGTTGGCGGCCCGCATCCGTGACGAGATCGCCGACCTGAAGAAGGAACTCCGTGGCATGGACGCCGCGGGTCTCAAATGACTTGATCTCAACCGCTGTTGAGGTCCTACGGTCGAGACCGTGACCGAGACCGAAACCGTGGTCGCAAACAGCTGGCGTGAACTGCTCGGCCCCAAGAACCTCGGTGCCTCGACGGTGCTCGCCGGTGGTGTTGCGTTGTACGCCACCAATGAGTTCCTGACCATCAGCCTGATGCCCAGTGCGGTGGCCGACATCGGCGGTTACCGGTTCTACGCGTGGGTGACGACGGTGTACCTGGTCGGGTCGGTGATGGCGGCGGCCACTGTGCATCCGGTGCTGATGCGTGTGGGGCCGCGGTCGGCATACCTGCTGGGCCTGACCGTGTTCGGGCTCGGCAGCCTCGGATGCGCTGCCGCGCCGGCCATGGAGTGGCTGCTCGTCGGACGCACCGTGCAGGGCGCCGCGGGCGGCCTGCTGGCCGGCCTCGGGTACGCGGTGATCAACACGGTGTTGCCGCGCGCGCTGTGGACCAAAGCGTCGGCACTCGTATCGGCGATGTGGGGGGTGGGCACGCTGGCCGGGCCGGCCGCCGGCGGCTTGTTCGCCCAATATGGTTCATGGCGTTGGGCTTTCGGTGTTCTGGTGGTGCTGACCACCGTGATGTCGGCGCTGCTGCCGCTGGCCCTGCCATCGCGTTCCGGCATCGCCGCGGCCGCTCGGCAGCCCTTCCGCGCGCCGCTGCAGTCGCTGATGCTGCTCGGTGCGGCCGCGCTGTCGGTCAGCGTTGCCGGGGTCGCGGACGATCCGCGGCTCACCGTGGCGTTGGTGGCCGTCGGTGTCGGCCTGGTGGTTGTGTTCGTCGTCATCGACAAGCGGGCCGGTGCTTCGGTGTTGCCGCCCAGTGCTTTCAAGCCGGGACCGCTGAAATGGATCTACCTGACGCTCGGCGCGCTGATGGCCGCGACGATGGTCGACATGTATGTGCCGCTGTTCGGTCAGCGGCTCGCGCATCTGACACCGGTGGCGGCCGGATTCCTGGGCGCCGGACTTGCGATCGGGTGGACGGTGAGCGAGATCGCTAGCGCTTCGCTGACGGGGCAGCGCACGGTCGCGGTCGCACCGCTGGTGATGGCCGCCGGGCTGATGATCTGCGCGGTGATCCAACGCGGCGACACCGGGCCGGTGCTGGTCGCGATCTGGGCAGTGGGTCTGATGATCAGCGGGGCGGGGGTGGGTATGGCGTGGCCGCATCTGTCGGCGTGGGCGATGAGCAAGGTGGACGATCCGGCCGAGGGGCCCGCGGCCGCGGCGGCGATCAACACCGTGCAGGTGATCTCGGCGGCGTTCGGTGCGGCGCTGGCCGGAGTCATTGCCAATCTGGCGAGCGCGGGCGACGCTGCCGCGGCGCGGTGGTTGTTCGGCGTCTTCGCCATGCTCGCCGCCGGCGCGACGGTGGCTTCGACCTTCAGTAGTCGCTCACGATCACGCTGATCCGAACTGTTCCCGCACCGACAGCGCACTGCGACACTCGTATTCAGTGCGGGTGTGGCTGAGTGGCTAGGCACCGGCCTGCAAAGCCGTTTACACGGGTTCGAATCCCGTCACTCGCTCGCATGAAGTATCCGTGGTCACCCGCCGGTTTACTTTACCAACCGGACGGTAAAGTAAACCGGTGACTTCGACCCCTCCGGTCCGCGGGCGCCCATCGTCGCTGACGAGCATCCTCGACACCGCCCGCGACCTGCTCGACGCCGGCACCCCGGTTTCCTTCGACTCCGTGGCGCAGGCGTGCGGGCTGACCAAGCCGGGACTGCTGTACCACTTTCCGACGAAGTCCGCGCTGATGGAGGCGTTGGTCGACCACATCGTGGACTCCCAGGAGCGGCAATTGGCCCATTGCCTCGACGTTCCACTCGACGCGGCGTCGCCGCGGCAACGCCTGAGCGCCTACCTGCGGTGGGCGCTGCTGACCCGGCATCGGCGGTCGGACCTGGTGATGCTCAGCGACCCGAAGACGGCCGACCGCATGCTCGCCCGCTGGACCGAGCGTTTTCACCCTTGGGTGCACGTCCCGTCCGGTCTGCCGCCGCAGGAGCGCGCCCGCCTGCATGCGGCGAGGATGCTCGCCGACGGTGCGTGGCTGTCCGATTCGTCCGCCACCTTCCCGCTCGCTGAACACGAACGGCCGCAGGTGCTTTCGCTGGCGCTTGAGTTGCTGGGGGAGAAGGCCTGATGACATGGCTGTACCTGGGACTGGCCATCGGCAGTGAGGTCGCGGCGACGCTGTCGCTCAAAGGGTCGGCCACCGCACCGGCGCTCTACATCGTCGTTGCGCTCGGCTACCTCGCGTCCTTCGTCTTTCTGGCGATTGTCCTCAAACGGGGGATGGGACTCGGTGTGGCGTACGCGATCTGGGGCGCCGCAGGTGTGGCGTTGACCGCGGTGCTGTCCGCGGTGCTCTTCGGCGAGGCACTCACGGCGGTCATGGGTGTCGGCCTGCTGTGCATCATCGGCGGCGTGGTGCTGGTCGAGACCGGCTCCCGGCATGAGGCGCAATGATGCAGTACCTCTTCCTGATCGCAGCCATCGCCAGCGAGGTCACCGGGACGCTCGCGTTGCGGGTCGCCGCCAGAGGGCGGTCGTCGTTCTACGCGATCGTGGCCGTCGGGTATGTGCTGGCCTTCACGCTGCTGTGGTTCTCGCTGCGCCACGGGATGCCCCTCGGTGTCGCCTACGGCATCTGGGCAGCGGCCGGGGTGGCGTTGACGGCGCTGGCGTCGAGATTGCTGTTCGATGAGCCGCTGAACCGGCGGATGATGGGCGGGATCGTACTCATCGCTGTCGGGGTGCTGCTGGTCGAGCTCGGATCCAGCCACTGAGCTGGGTGGCGCGATTATCCGCATGCTGACGGCAATGCACATTTTGTTGCAGCACGGAACGGCATCTATTGGATCACCGTTGCGTTGCCGTGTAGTTCAACTTTGCTAGAAGTGTGTCAGCGTTGTCGCGTGCGCGCATGCCAGGTGGTCCGATCGCTGTGTGTTGCGGTGGTGACGGCCTCGGCGCTGTCGGTCTCCACCGCGGCTGCTCCTGTTGCTGGGGCTGTGTCATGCCCTGATGTCGAGATCGTTTTCGCCCGCGGCACGAGTGACAAGCAGGGTTTCGGCCCGGTCGGGAGGGCGTTCGTCGATGCCGTGAAGAAGAAGCTGCTCGGGAAGAAGGTCTCGGCCTACGCGGTCAATTATCCGGCGAGCTGGAACTTCTCGAAGTCGACATCGGCCGGCGCGGTGGATGCCAACAAGCACGTGCAGTACGTGGCCGGCATGTGTCCCCAGACCAAGATCGTCCTCGGGGGGATGTCGCAGGGTGCCGGGGTCATCGACCTGATCACCATCGGTAACCGCAAGATCTGGTTCTTCACCCCCGCACCACTTCCCGACGCGATGGTCAACCACGTGGTCGCGGTTGCGGTGTTCGCCAACCCGTCTCGGGACCAGGCCATGCTCGGGCCGCTGACCGAGATCAGCCCGCAGTACGCGCACATGACGATCGACCTGTGCGCCGACGGAGACCCGTACTGCTCTCGTGGTAACAACATGTTTGCCCACTGGTCGTATCCGTGGAACGGAATGGTGAACGAGGCGGCGACTTTCGTCACGAATCGGGTTCTCGGCCGGGATTCGTGAGCGAATTTGCCGGATTTGCAACGGTTCTGGTCTGCGTAGATCGTCGGGTCACCATGCGAGGTCTGAGCGGTATCGGTTCGGTAACCGATCCGTCAATTGATCGTGATTCCCGCTAGGTTTTCACTACGGGTGGGGGCACCGTTGGAAGCACGAGGAAAGACGATGTCACCCATGGTCGACCGCATCGGCGTCGCTGCGCTCGCACTCAGCGTCATATGGCCGGCCATCTACTGCGCACCCGCTGCCGCCGAACCCAGCCCCGGCGTCCCGTGCCTGGAGATGGTGCAGCAGTTGGCCGCCGAACCGCCCAGCGTTCCCGAGACCCTCGACACCGCCGCCAACGCGCTGGGCAATGTTGTCCCCGAGGAGCCGCCGGCGATGCCGGCCATTCCCGTCGCCGATGTCGTGCACGGTGTCGCAGCGCTCGCGGCACCGGGTCCGCTGCCACCTCCGGTGGAGGCCGCTGCCGTCATTCACGCCGCGGCGGTGCCTGCGCCCCCCGCGGCCGCGTCCGTCCCCGTCGTGCCCGCGGTTCCCGTTGCGGCACCGCCGATTCCGGTAGTCGTCCCGCCGGCGGGGCCGCCGGTGGTGACTGCCGGTGCCCCACCGGTACCGCTCGCGGCGCCGGTGGAGTTGGCCGCGGTGGCGCCCGCGCCTGAGCCGGCGGCAGCCCTGCCGGTGGCTTCGGCGCCGGCGGTCGTCGAACCTGTTGCTGCAGCGCCACTTCCGGCCGTAGAGGCACCCGCTCCGGTATCGGCATCCGCCGAACCAGCAGTGCCACCGGCAATACCCGCGCCGGTTGCGGCGGCGCCGGCCGCCGACGCTGTGGTGCCCGCCGAATCGGCGCCGGTGCTGCATGCGGCGTCGGTACCCCCGGCGGCGCCCGGTCCCGTCGTCCCGGTCGTCCCGGTGCCCGCGGCGGCACCGGTGCCGGCGGCGCCTCTGGGTCTGCCGCCCGTGCCGTTGGGCGACGCGGTTCCTGCGTTGCCGCTGTTGCCCGCCACCCTGCCGGTCCCGCGTGACCTGGTCTGCGAGGGCACCGCGTGGTCGGCCGGTGCGCCACCGGGCGGCGAACCCGCACTGCAGGAGGTCGGGCCGAAGCGGAACCGCGAGCAATGGTGAGGCACGGCAATTCTCGTGGTGGCGCACTGTGTGATTGCTCGTCGTGTACCGGGCGTCACGTCACGTGCGTCGAGTGACGTTGCCTGCATGTGATGGAATGAAAACCGGGCAACTGCCATCGTTGTGTGGTGATTCGCACCCAGGTTCGCCTGCCAGCAGGCTACTGTCTCGGGTGGCGTTGCAACTGACCCTGGGAGGATATGGATGAGCGCCTATCAAACGGTGGTGGTTGGTACGGACGGATCTGATTCGTCGCTGCGTGCCGTGGACCGCGCCGGTCAGATCGCTGCCGGGGCGAACGCGAAGCTCATTGTCGCGACCGCCTACTTCCCTCAGAACGAGGACGCGCGCGCCGCGGACGTGCTCAAGGACGAGGGCTACAAGATGTCCGGCAACGCTCCGATCTACGCGATCCTGCGGGAGGCCCGCGACCGGGCCAAGGCCGCCGGTGCGCAGGACATCGAAGAGAAGGCGATCGTGGGAGCGCCGGTGGACGCGCTCGTCGATCTCGCCGAGGAGGTCAAGGCCGACCTGCTGGTCGTCGGCAACGTGGGCCTGAGCACGATCGCGGGCCGACTGCTCGGATCCGTTCCGGCCAACGTGGCGCGACGATCCAAGAGCGACGTGCTGATCGTGCACACCTCCTGACCTGGAACGAACGACTGATCTGGAACTAACGAGAAAGAACCCTGGGCCGGCACCGCCGGCCCAGGGTTCTTTTCATGTCGCAGATCAGGTGTTCGACGCCTTGGCGATCGCGGTGATGGCGGCGTCCAGCGCGGCGTTGAACTCGTCGTCGCTCTGCTGGGCGGTCAGCCCCTCGGTCAGCGCACGGGAGAAGCTGGCGATGACGCCCTGGTTGGCTGCGAGCTTGTCGCAGGCCTGATCCCGGTTGTAGCCGCCCGACAGCGCGACGACGCGCAGCACCTTCGGGTGCTCGACGAGCTCGCGGTAGAGATTGTCGACGTCCGGCAACGTCAGCTTCAGCATGACGGCCTGATCATCGCCCAGGCCGTCGAGCTCCTTGAGGATCGCGGCCTTCAGCTGTTCCTCGGCCTTGCCCTTCTCGGGGCTGTGGATGTCCACCTCCGGCTCGATGATCGGCACCAGGCCGGCGGCCAGGATCTGCCGTCCGATCTCGAACTGCTGCTTGACGACCTCCTCCAGGCCTGCGCCCGGGAGCTTGATCACCGACCGCATCTTGGTGCCGAAAACACCCTTGTCGCGGGCTCGGGCGAGCAGATCGTCAAGGCCGGGGATCGGCTTCATCACCTGAGCGCCGTCCTTCTCCTCAGCCAGGCCCTTGTCGACCTTCAGGAACGGGACGATCTGCTTGACGTTCCACAGGTAGTCGGCGGTGTCGCGGCCTTCGATCTGCCGGTCCATGGTGTCCTCGAAAAGGATGGCCCCGAGGATCCGGTCACCGTCGAAGCTCGGGCTGGTGATGATGCGGGTCCGCATCTGGTGCACCAGATCGAACATCTCGGCGTCACCGGAGTATGCGTCCTCGGCGATGCCGTAGAGCTTGAGCGCCTTGGGCGTGCTGCCACCGCTCTGGTCGAGTGCGGCAATGAACCCGGCCCCCCGTTTGGCCTTGCTGAACTGATCGCTGCTCATGATCCCTTCCTGAACCTTCTTCTCGATACCGCGGTCACCAACCGCGCTCGCGCCATTCGCCCAGACGGGGGCGTTCGGTCCCGAGCGTCGTGTCGTCGCCGTGTCCTGGATACACCACGGTCTGATCACCGAAGACGTCGAACACGCGCTCGGTGACATCGCCGAGAAGCTGTTCGAAGTCGCCTTCCTTCCAGGTCTTGCCGACACCGCCGGGGAACAGGCAGTCACCGGTGAACAGGTGCACCCTGCCGTCGGTGGCCGGCCCGCTCAGCGCCAGAGCCACCGATCCGGGTGTGTGGCCGCGCAGATGGATGACGTCGAAGTTCAATTGCCCAACGCTGAGGGTGTCGCCGCCGGACAGCAGTCGGTCCGGCTTCACCGGAAGCGGACCGGCGTCCAGGCTGTGCGCCGCCGTCGGAGCGTCGGTGCTGTCCACAATGTCCTTCAACGCCAGCCAGTGGTCCTGGTGCTGATGGCTGGTGACGATCAGCGACAGCGTCGGGGCGTGCTTGTCGATGAGCTCGAGCAGGATGCCCGCGTCGTTGGCGGCATCGATGAGTAACGTCTCACCGGTCTGGGAACAGGTGATCAGGTAGGCGTTGTTGTCCATAGGGCCCACCGACACCTTGATGATCGACGCGCCCGGAAGTGTGCGTCGCGCCGCTCGCTGGGGCTCGACGTGGCCCGTGTAGTTGTCGTCGACGACTGTCATGGGCACTCACGTTACTTCGTGCTCTCCGGGCAGCGTCGGCACCGTCGCAGAATGCGGCGGCGGCACCGTCGCAGAAGGCTTGTCGGTGATCAGACCTAGCATGGTTCTGTACTGCGCCCACGCACGAAACAGGGCCGAGAGACATTTGAGTATCAGAAGGGGCATCGGTGGCTGACCGCCTAGTTGTCAAGGGTGCCCGGGAGCACAATCTGCGCGGAGTCGACCTCGACCTGCCGCGCGACGCCATGATCGTGTTCACCGGGCTGTCGGGGTCGGGCAAGTCGTCGCTCGCCTTCGACACGATCTTCGCCGAGGGCCAGCGGCGCTACGTCGAATCGCTGTCGGCGTACGCCCGCCAGTTCCTCGGGCAGATGGACAAACCCGATGTCGACTTCATCGAGGGTCTCTCCCCGGCGGTGTCGATCGACCAGAAGTCCACCAACCGCAACCCGCGCTCGACGGTCGGCACCATCACCGAGGTGTACGACTACCTGCGTCTGCTGTATGCCCGCGCGGGCACCCCGCACTGCCCGGTGTGTGGCGAGCGGATCGCCAAGCAGACCCCGCAGCAGATCGTCGACCAGGTCCTCGCGATGGACGAGGGACTCCGGTTCCAGGTGCTCGCGCCGGTGGTGCGCACCCGCAAGGGCGAGTTCGTGGACCTGTTCGACAAGCTCAACACGCAGGGCTACAGCAGGGTGCGGGTCGACGGGGTGGTCTATCCGCTGAGCGAGCCACCGAAGCTGAAGAAGCAGGAAAAACACGACATCGAAGTGGTGGTGGACCGACTGACGGTCAAGGCGAGCGCCAAGCAGCGCCTGACCGACTCGGTGGAGACCGCGCTGAACCTCGCAGACGGCATCGTCGTGCTGGAGTTCGTCGACCGCGACGACGATCACCCGCACCGCGAGCAGCGCTTCTCGGAGAAGCTGGCCTGCCCGAACGGACACCCGCTGGCCGTCGACGATCTCGAGCCCCGGTCGTTCTCGTTCAACTCGCCCTACGGCGCGTGCCCGGAATGCCTGGGTCTCGGCATCCGCAAGGAGGTCGACCCTGACCTCGTGGTGCCCGATCCCGACCTGACCCTGGCCGAGGGGGCGATCGCGCCTTGGTCGATGGGCAACACCGCCGAGTACTTCACCCGGATGCTGTCCGGTTTGGGCGACCAACTTGGGTTCGACGTCAACACCCCCTGGAAGAAGCTGCCGGCCAAGGCGCGCCGGGCAATCCTGGAGGGCTGCGACGAACAGGTGCACGTCCGGTACAAGAACCGCTACGGACGCACCCGGTCGTACTACGCCGACTTCGAAGGCGTGATGGCGTTCCTGCACCGCCGCATGGAGCAGACCGACTCCGAGCAAACCAAGGAACGGCTCGAGGGTTTCATGCGTGACGTGCCGTGCCCGGAGTGCAACGGCACCCGCCTCAAACCGGAGATCCTCGCGGTGACGATGACCGCCGGGAAGTTCGGCCCGAAGTCCATCGCCGAGGTCGCCGAGCTGTCGATCGCCGAGTGCGCGGAGTTCCTCAACGCGCTGACCCTGGGGCGCCGGGAAGCCGCGATCGCCGGTCAGGTGCTCAAGGAGATCCAGTCCCGGCTCGGGTTCCTGCTCGACGTCGGGCTGGACTATCTGTCGCTGTCGCGCGCGGCGGGCACGCTTTCGGGCGGGGAGGCACAGCGCATCCGGCTGGCCACGCAGATCGGGTCAGGCTTGGTCGGCGTGCTCTACGTGCTCGACGAGCCTTCGATCGGTCTGCATCAGCGCGACAACCGCAGGCTGATCGACACCCTGGTCCGGCTGCGCGACCTGGGCAACACCCTGATCGTGGTGGAGCATGACCTCGACACCATCGCCCACGCCGACTGGGTGGTCGACATCGGGCCCGCGGCCGGCGAGCACGGCGGTCAGATCGTGCACAGCGGGCCCTACGAGGACCTACTGAAGAATCCGGATTCGATCACCGGTGCCTACCTGTCGGGCAAGGAACAGATCGAGGTGCCGGAGCTGCGCCGGGTGGTCGACAAGAAGCGCCAGCTCACCGTCGTCGGGGCGCGCGAACACAATCTGCGCGACATCGACGTGGCCTTCCCACTCGGAGTGCTCACCTCGGTGACGGGGGTGTCCGGATCGGGCAAGTCCACGCTGGTCAACGACATCCTGGCCTCGGTACTGGCCAACAAGCTCAACGGCGCCCGGCTGGTGCCGGGCCGGCACACCCGTATCAACGGACTCGACCACCTCGACAAGCTCGTCCGCGTCGACCAGTCTCCGATCGGGCGGACCCCGCGCTCCAACCCGGCGACCTACACCGGGGTGTTCGACAAGATCCGCACCCTGTTCGCCGCGACCACCGAAGCCAAGGTCCGCGGGTACCAGCCGGGCCGGTTCTCGTTCAACGTCAAGGGTGGCCGCTGTGAGGCATGCTCGGGCGACGGCACCATCAAGATCGAGATGAACTTCCTGCCCGACGTGTACGTCCCCTGCGAGGTGTGCCAGGGCGCTCGCTATAACCGCGAGACCCTGGAGGTGCACTACAAGGGCAAGACCATCGCCGAGGTGCTGGACATGTCGATCGAGGAGGCGGCCGAGTTCTTCGCGCCGATCAGTTCGATTCACAGGTACCTCAACACGCTGGTCGACGTCGGGCTGGGGTATGTCCGGCTGGGCCAACCCGCGCCCACGCTGTCTGGTGGCGAAGCCCAGCGCGTGAAGCTCGCCTCCGAACTGCAGAAACGTTCCACCGGCCGGACTATCTACATCCTCGACGAGCCGACCACGGGGCTGCACTTCGAGGACATCCGCAAGCTCTTGAAGGTGATCAACGGCCTGGTGGACAAGGGCAACACAGTGATCGTCATCGAGCACAATCTCGACGTGATCAAGACCTCCGACTGGGTCGTCGACATGGGGCCCGAAGGTGGTTCGGGTGGCGGCACCGTGGTCGCCACCGGCACGCCCGAGGATGTGGCCGCCAATCCGGACAGTTATACGGGGCATTTCCTGGCCGAGACGCTCGGGGTGGCTCGTCCCACGCTGAAGCCGAAGCCGAAGTCGCGCAACCGGAGCAAGGTCAGCGCCTGACCGTGCCCAGCGCTGTGACCATCCGGCCCGCGGGGCCGGGCGACGTGGAAGCCATCGGCGCGATCTACACCCACTACGTGGAAACGGGCGTGGCGACGTTCGAAATGGATCCACCGGAACCGGACGACCTGGCGCGCCGCATGGCGGCGGTGACCGGCGCCGGCCTGCCCTACGTTGCCGCCGTCGCGGACGGTGAGGTGCTCGGTTTCGCCTACTGCGCACCATGGAAGACCCGCCGTGCCTACCGCTTCACGGTCGAGGACTCCGTCTACGTCGCGCCCGCCGCGGCGGGTCGAGGTGTCGGCGGAGCCATGCTGGACAGGCTCCTCGACGACTGCGCGGCAGCCGGGATCCGGCAGGTGATCGCCGTCATCGTGGACGCTGATGCGCATGCGTCGCTGACCCTCCACCGCCGGCGCGGCTTCACCGAGGCCGGACGGTTGTCGGCGGTCGGGTTCAAACACGGCAGATGGCTGGACACCATCCTGCTTCAGCGGACGCTGTCTGAGCCCGCGTGACCCTTGCTCGCGGGGGACGGGAACCGCGGATTCACCCGCACCCCGCTCAGCCATTCCGTCAGCGCATCGGCACGGTCTGAAAGTGCTTTGCGTACTTGGCTTCCCACGTCTTCGAGCAGCACCAGCTGTACCCGCCCGTCCGCGTCTTGGCGCCACGCACCGACAATGCGCCCGTCCACCCACACTGTGGGGCCGCCGTTGCCGTTGCGGTCGAACACGCTGTCACGGTGCGGCCCGAGATACCAGGCGCGTTCCGCCCATCCCATCGTCGTGACGTCCAGTGCGGGCAACAGCGCACACCAGGGGGCCGCGGTGGCGACAGGTTCGTCGTCTCCTGGCAGGACGTATCCAGGCACACCGTCCAGGTCGACCTCGACGGCGTCGAGGTCGGCCAGGGCCTGCCGGGCCCAGCCGAGGGTGGTGCCGAACCACCACTTGACGTCGGTGACGGTGGCAGGTCCGAAGGCGTACAACCATCGGCGGACGAGTGCGGCCCGCGCCCGCTCGGGCAGCATCGGTTCGGTCGGGGCCAGCCACTGCCGGGCCTGAACCCACCGGGGCCGCGAGGTGGTCCAGCCGCCGTCGTTGGGGCCGCGCACGATGTCGCCCCGCGCGGAGAGCACGGTCAGCACCCGCGGTGCCAGGTGGCCTTCCCCGCCGTACGCCTTGCCCGGGGCGGGGTTGTGAGTTCCGGTCAGCTCGGGAAGTGCTTCCCGTAGCTGCCGCGCCGTGCACGGTCCGGCCTCGTGCAGATACCGAATCACCGCCGCACAGGCGGTCTCGAGCCATTGCCGGCCGTCGTCTGCCACGCCCGCCTTCTCGACGTCGAGAGCCAGTCGGCGGGCTTCGTTGCCGGCGACGCGCACGCCGGCTGCCGATTGCACGGCCGGCAGGTCGTCCGGACGGATCACCCACAGCGTCCGGCGCATCGCGAGGTGCTTGATCAGCGAGCGCTGTTCGTAGAGTGCGGCGTTCAGATGGGCGACGCGGTATCCGGGCACCCTGCTCCACAGCGACAGGTGAGGAGTGGCCGGGTCGGTGGCGTGCAGCCCGACCAGCCGGCCGGTAACCGCCTCGGCCGTCGCCGGCGCGTCCGGTTGGGGGACCAGCAGATGACGGACGGCGAGCCGGGCGCGCCGCTCGTCGAGTGTGATAGACCGCATCGAGGTCGAACGGTACCGCCAGGGGCCGACACCTTGATGAGAGCGCGGCTACTTCTCGTCCGGCTCCGGCGCCATCGATTCCCGGATCTGGGCGAGCCGCTCGGCGGCCGCGCGCTGGCGCGCGTCGTACTGATCCTCGACGGCGCGTCCCTCCGGCGTCTCCGAGGCGAGTTCGGCAGAGCCGATCGAGGTCGCATACCGCGTCTCGATCTTTTCGCGAACGGAATCGAAGGTCGGCACCCCGTCCGAGGTGTAACCCGTTTCGGGTTCGCCGCTGGGAATGTCCGGCATGGTCCCCACGCTACCCGCGGACTGTCCCGGGCAGGTCCACTTGCGGCGCCGACGGGGTTCCGATCCTGCCCGCGAGCCAGGGCAGCGCGGCGGTGAACGCCGTCGAGGCGAACGGCCAGTCGTGATTTCCCGGCTGACTCACCACCGCACAGCCGATCCCCGCCGAGTGACCGAGCGCGCACAGCGAATTTGCGGCCACCGCCTGGGCATTGGGTTTCGGATCCCCGGCCACGCCGACGGCGTCGTTGACGTCGAACCAGCCGGCCACGCCGCGGTAGGGGCCGTGCCGGGTGATCACCGCCGCCGGATCGAACTCCGCGTACGCGGCGGCGTCGCCCCCGAAGAGACGGTCGATCGTCTCGGCCTGGGTGCCGGCGTTGGGTGCGGCGTCACCGGCGATGTCGACGAACGTGCCGAACACGTCGGGGTGCATGACGGCCAGATCGACTGCGCAGGTGCCGCCCATCGACCATCCGACGACACCCCAGTTCGCGCCGACACCGAACCTGGACTTGACGTACGGCACGACATCGCCGACGAGGTGGTCGGCGGCGTTGCCGCGGGTGCCGTTGACGCATTCGGTGTCGTTGTTGAACGTCCCGCCCGGATCGACGAACACGACCACCGGTGCGTCACCGCCGTGCGCGGCGGCGAAGTCGTCGAGCGTCTTGACCGCGCCGCCGGCGCGCATCCAGTCGGCCGGGGTGTTGAACTCGCCGCCGATCATCATCACTGCCGGCAGCGCCGGGGCAGGATCAGTGGCAAACCATGCGGGAGGCAGGTAGACGAACTCCTGCCGATGCTTGAAAGCCGATGCGCTGCCTGGGATGTCGACGGCGACCACACTGCCCTTGATCGGGACATGGTGCCGGCTCGCCATCGCCGCGACCGTGACCTGGTCGGTCTGGTCGGGCAACGGTTCCGCGGTGAGCTGGTTCCATGCGGTCTGCACGGTGGGGAAGTAGCCCACCCACAGGTTCAACACCAACGCCGTGGAGAGCACGCACAGCGGCAGGGCCAGCGCGGCCGCGCCCCGGCGCCACCACCCCGCCCCGCGCCAGCCCGCCACCAACACACCGAAAGTGAAGCCGGACAACGCGATCCATACCCAGAAGGTGCGCGGTGCCGGATTGGTGTCGTCGGCGACCCCGGCCGACCTGATATAGCAGTACACCGCGAACGCGAGCACCGCCCCGATCAGCGCCGACCACGGCACCCACACCATGCGCCACCGCCGGTTCCGCCACCCGACCGCGGTGATCACGGCGACGAGCGTCAGGGTCTGCACCGCCACCGGCAACCAACCGTGCATCAACGTCACGACATCCAGATTGACCGGCGTGGCTGTAGACGAGCTGTGATCCTCCTGCCAACGCGGTTCGGTACGACGGCCGGGCTACCGCGGCTTGGCCAGCGGGAACGGCAGCGTCTCGCGGATGCTGCGCCCGGTGATGAGCATGACGACGCGGTCCACACCCATGCCGAGGCCCCCTGTCGGCGGCATCGCGTACTCCATCGCCTGAAGGAAATCCTCGTCGAGTTCCATCGCCTCCGGGTCCCCGCCCGCGGCGAGCAGCGACTGCTCCTGCAACCGCCGGCGTTGCTCCACCGGATCGGTCAGCTCGCTGTAGGCGGTGCCCAGCTCGACGCCGTAGGCCACCAGATCCCACCGCTCGGCCACCCCCGGGATGCTTCGGTGTGGACGGGTCAGCGGCGAGACCGACGTCGGGAAATCCTTGTAGAACGTCGGTTCCCGGGTCTGATCCTCGACCAGGTGCTCATACATCTCCAGGACCACCGCACCGGCGTCCCAGTGCGTCAGGTACGGGATCCCCGCCCGGTCACACAGCCGCCGCAGCGTCGCCAGGTCGGTATCGGGGCCGATCTGTTCACCGAGCGCCTCCGACACCGCGCCGTGCACCGTCTTGACCGCCCACTGCCCGGAGATATCCACGGGTTCGAGCACACCGTCCTCGCGGGGCCGCATGAACACGTGCGCGCCGTTGGCCGCCTGCGCGGCGTTCTGGATCAGCTCCCGGCAACCGTCGATCCACACCTGGTAGTCGGCGTGCGCCTGATAGGCCTCCAACAACGTGAACTCGGGATTGTGGCTGAAGTCGACACCCTCGTTGCGGAACGCCCGGCCGAGCTCGAACACCCGCTCGACACCGCCGACGCACAACCGCTTCAGGTAAAGCTCCGGTGCGATCCGCAGATATAGGTCGAGGTCGTAGGCGTTGATATGGGTCAGGAACGGCCGTGCATTCGCGCCGCCGTGTATCTGCTGCAGGATCGGCGTCTCGACCTCCAGAAAGCCCTTGTCCACCAAGGTTTCCCGGATCGCGTGTAACACCCCGCTGCGCGCCCGGATCAGATCCCGGGCTTCGGTGTTGACGGCGAGGTCGACGTAACGGGCACGCACCCGCGCCTCTTGATCGGTGAGCCCCTTCCACTTGTCGGGCAGTGGACGCAGGCACTTGCCGGTCAGCCGCCAGGCCGTCGCCAGCAGTGACCACTTGCCCGAACGGCTGTGGCCCATCGTCCCGGTGACCTCGATCAGGTCGCCGAGGTCGATGGTGCGGGTGAAGTCGGCGGTGGTGCCGTCTGTGAGCTGTGAATTGTCCAGTACCAGCTGGATTTCGCCCGACCAGTCACGCAGCTGGGCGAACAACACACCGCCATAGTCACGCAGCCGCAGCACCCGGCCCGCCACGGTGACTTCGGCGCTGCTCGCGGCCGCCAAGGCGTCGGTGACGGTGTGGCTCGGCGGGTTGCCCACGGGATATGCGTCCACGCCCTGGGCCTGCAGGGCCTTGAGTTTGGCCATCCGGACCCGCACCTGCTCGGGCAACCTGGGCTGCTCCTCGTCGGCCGGAGCGGCCTGCAGGCCGATCCCGTCGGGTGCCGTGCCGTCGCTGTGCAACAGGCCGGTGGCCATCAGCGGGTCCGGCGCGGCGATGTGGTGGCCGGTGTGCGGTTGGTCGTGGCGCCGCGAAAAGGGAAGCACCAGAAAGCCTTCGGCGATCACCGACGCCACCCCGACGCGGGGCACCAGCCGGGCGTCCTCGTAGCATGCGTACCGCGGCACCCACTCGGGCTGGTACTTCATATTGGACCGGTACAGCGTCTCCAGCTGCCACCAGCGCGAGAAGAACACCAGCAGCCAGCGCCACAGTCGCGCCACCGGACCGGCGCCCAACTGTGCGCCCTGCTCGAACGCGGAGCGGAACATCGCGAAATTCAACGAGATCCGGGTGACGCCGATGTCCTCGGACTGCATGCACAGTTCGCTGACCATCAGCTCGATGGTGCCGTTGGGGGAGTGCGGGGAACGGCGCATCAGGTCCAGCGACACCCCGTTGCCGCCCCACGGGACCAGGGACAGCATCGCGACGACCTGACCGCCCTGGACCGCCTCGACGAGCAGGCAGTCCCCGTCAGCCGGATCACCGAGCCGTCCCAGCGCCATGGAGAAGCCCCGTTCGTCCTCGGTGTCCCGCCAGGCGTCGGCGCGTTCGATCGCCGCGTTCATCTCGTCAGCGGACAACTCCCGGTGCCTGCGGATCCGGACGGTGGCCCCGGAACGCCGTGCGCGGGTGACGGCCTGGCGGACCGCCCGCATGTCGGGGCCCGACAGCCGGAAGTTCTCCGGATGCAGGATCGCCTCGTCCCCGAGTTGGAGTGCGCTGAGCCCGGCATCCCGGAACGCCTGCGCCGCCGCCGAGCTCGCCCCCATCACGCCGGGGGCCCAGCCGTAGGTCTGGCAGAGCTTCAGCCACGCCGCGATGGCCTGCGGCCAGGCCTTCGGATCACCCACCGGGTCCCCACTGGCCAGGCACACACCGACCTCTACCCGGTAGGTGATCGCGGCGCGTCCACTCGGGGCGAAGACGACCGCCTTGTCGCGCCTGGTGGTGAAATAACCCAGTGAGTCGTTCTTGCCGTACAGCTCCAGCAGGCCGCGGATCGCCGACTCGTCCTCGCCGGTGAGCGCGTTCTCGGCGCGCTGCGACTGAAACAGCACGATGGCCGTCACCATCAGGGCCACCGCTCCGAAAAGACCGAGCAGCGCGTTGACGAACACGTGCGGATGCCCGCTGAACGAATCGGCGTCGGCGCCGGCGAACGCGGTGACGCGGTTCAGCGCGTACCAGAACCGGTCCGGGCGGGCCAGAGATCCCGGGAACAGCTCAAGCAACCCCCAGCCGACGAGCGTGCCGACGGCCATGCCGGCAACCAGCGTGGCGGCCGCCTTGAGCAGTGCGCCGCGACGGACCCGCGCCCAGAACTCCTTGCGGGCCAGCAGCAGGAACGCGATCGCGGCCAGATGGAAGCCCAGACCGATGATCTCGCCGACTTCCTGGAACCAGCGCTCACCTCCGTCGGCGAGACCGGCAATGTTCCAGCCGGCCGCCGCGACCATGTAGCCGACGAGGATCCACCACGCGATGCGTTTGCGCGCGGCCAGCGCGGCGGCCAACAGAGCCAGCACGAACGCCCAGGCGAAACTGGTGTCGGGAAAGTTGAAGATGTAGTCGTTGACCCACTCGCGCGGCACCCGGATCAGCGACCGGACCAACGGTGAGATGCTGGCCACCAGCGACAACGTCGCGATCACACCCACGATCCAGCCGGCCGCTGCGGGCACCCAGCGGTGACTGGACGTCGGATGTGCCCGGACGAGGCTGGTTGGGGGCATAGGGCGCGAGGATATTCGCTCGGCCTGTGACTTGCGGGGATGTCCGGCGGGGATGTCCGGCGGTGCTACCAGACCGGGCCGGTGTATTTCTCGCCCGGACCGCGTCCCGGCTCGTCGGGTGCGGCGCTGGCCTCACGGAACGCCAGCTGCAGCGTCTTCAACCCGTCGCGGACCGGGCCGGCGTGCGGGCCGAGGTACTCCGCCGAAGCGGTGACCAGCCCGGCAAGCGCGGTGATGAGGCGGCGAGCCTCGTCGAGGTCGAGGTACGGGCTCTGTTCGGGGTCGGGGTCCGACAGCCCGAGCTTCTCGGCGGCGGCACTCATCAGCATCACGGCCGCGCGGGTGATCACCTCGACCGCGGGTATGGTCGCCAGTTCGCGCACCTCGGCCGATCCGGCGAGGTCTTCGACGCCGTCGGATTCGGGGATGTCAGAGCTATCGGTCATGCCTGCTAGACTGGCATGCGCGACCGTCCCGGCTGACGCCAGGGACAGCAAGTGGAGTCCCAACTCCCACCGCCGGCCACGGGCTATCCGAAGGCTACGCGGTCCGGTCACAGGCATCGACGATGTCTGTCCTGGTCGGCTTTGGGCCCTGCTTCGAGCAGGGCTTGTCTGTTTCTCGGGAACAGCGCGCCGGCGGTGATGGGGTTCCGCGAGGACAGCAGGAACTATCCAGGGAGGCCCCATCAGCACTGAGACCCGCGTCAACGAGCGCATCCGCGTACCTGAAGTCCGCCTGATCGGACCGGGCGGTGAACAGGTAGGCATCGTGCGCATCGAAGATGCACTCCGCGTCGCCGCGGATGCCGATCTCGACCTTGTCGAAGTAGCCCCGGACGCCAAGCCGCCGGTGTGCAAGATCATGGACTACGGCAAGTTCAAGTACGAGACGGCCCAGAAGGCGCGCGAGTCTCGCAAGAACCAGCAGCAGACCGTCGTCAAGGAACAGAAGCTGCGTCCCAAGATCGACCCGCATGACTACGAGACCAAGAAGGGTCACGTCATCCGCTTCCTGGAAGCCGGGTCCAAGGTCAAGGTGACGATCATGTTCCGCGGACGCGAGCAGTCGCGGCCCGAACTGGGTTTCCGGCTCCTGCAACGCTTGGGCGCCGATGTCGCCGATTACGGCTTCATCGAGACGTCCGCCAAGCAGGACGGCCGCAACATGACGATGGTGCTGGCGCCGCACCGCGGTGCGAAGACTCGCGCCAAGGCGGCGCAGGATGCCGACACCCCGTCGGCGCGGCGCGGCGACGCGCAGTCCGGCGAAGCACCCACCGACACACCGAAGAACTGAGGAAACATGCCCAAGGCGAAGACCCACAGCGGCGCTTCGAAGCGGTTCCGTCGCACCGGAACCGGCAAGATCGTCCGTCAGAAGGCCAACCGCAGGCACCTTCTTGAGCACAAGCCGTCCAAGCGCACGCGTCGGCTCGACGGCCGCACCACGGTGTCGCCCAGCGACGCCAAACGCATCGCGAAGATGCTCAACGGCTAGAGCCGCAGCCGACTGAAGCCTGAATCTGACCCCACCGAGATAGGAAGACCCCCATGGCACGCGTGAAGCGCGCACTCAACGCGCAGAAGAAGCGGCGCACCGTACTGAAGGCCTCGAAGGGCTACCGCGGACAGCGGTCCCGGCTGTACCGCAAGGCCAAGGAACAGCAGCTGCACTCGCTGACCTACGCCTACCGTGACCGTCGCGCCCGCAAGGGCGAGTTCCGCAAGTTGTGGATCTCGCGCATCAACGCCGCCGCCCGCGCCAACGACATCACCTACAACCGGCTGATCCAGGGCCTCAAGGCCGCTGGTGTCGAGGTCGACCGGAAGAACCTCGCCGAGATCGCCGTCAGCGATCCGGCCGCCTTCACCGCGCTGGTCGAGGTCGCCAAGGCCGCGCTGCCAGAGGATGTCAACGCTCCGTCGGGCGAGGCTGCCTGACCCTCACCGAGCGTTCTGCCCGGGTGGTGGCGGCAGTCAAACTGCACCGCCACACCGGGCGCCGCCGCGCCGCACGTTTCCTCGCCGAAGGTCCCAACCTCGTCGAGGCAGCGATGCGGCGCGGTCTCGTTCACGAGGTTTTCGCCACCGAGACCGCCGCGGAGCGATTCACCGCGCTGCTGGGAAGCGCGCCGGTGCACCTGGTGTCGGACAAGGCCGCAAAAGCCTTGTCCGACACCGTCACTCCGGTCGGCCTGGTCGCGGTCTGTTCGATGCCGGAAACGAGCCTCGACGATGTGCTGGCCGCCGACCCCACACTGGTCGCGGTGCCGGTCGGCATCTCTGAGCCGGGCAACGCGGGCACACTGATCCGCGTCGCTGACGCGATGGGCGCCGACGCGGTGGTGCTCGCCGGCGACAGCGTCGACCCCTACAACGGCAAGTGCCTGCGCGCCTCGGCGGGCAGCATCTTCTCGGTCCCGGTGATCAGCGCGCCGGACGCGGCAGGTGCCGTCGCCCGGCTCAGGGATTCCGGCCTTCAGGTCCTGGCGACGGTGCTCGACGGCCAGGTCAGCCTCGACAAGGTGGATTTGTCGGTCCCCACGGCGTGGCTGTTCGGTCCGGAAGCCCACGGGCTGCCCGCCGAAGTCGTCGAACTCGCCACCGCCGGAATCCGCATCCCGATGCCCGGTCACGCCGAGAGCCTCAACGTAGCCTCCGCGGCAGCGATCTGCTTGTACCAGAGCGCACGAGCCCGCGACCATCTCTGAACCTTCCTACGTCCGGGGTGGTCCGTACGCCGCCGCCTGGCCGTTGCCGGAACCGCACGAGGCCTTCTTACACAGATCCGGCACGGCGTTGCCGCCTGGCGGACAGGTCGGCTTGGTGTCACCGCTGAACGCGTCCTGATCATGATCGTTCCTCGGATTCACGAGGTATCCGGCAGGGATCTAGTCCCTGGATCCAGGCCGAAAATGGACCCGTTGGTCCATTGTTGAAAAGTTTGCTGATTCGTAGCCTCGGAGACTAAGGGGAAACTTTCTACACGGGGGCGGGTGGGGACCATGAAGCGCTTGGTCACATTCATCGGGATCATCGGGGTGGCGTTTGCGCCGGCCGTCGCGAACGGCGCGACGGCACTGCTGGTCGGGGGCAAGGGAGGTTATGCCGAACTGACCGACGAGCAGATGTCGACCGCGTTCGGCGGCTTCTTCGGCGAGTACACCCGCGTCAGCGTGCCGTTCCCGGGCACCGACGACTTCGTGTACTCGGTGGAAATGGGAACGCAGAGCCTCTACACGGCGGTGGTCGACACGCTGAGGGACAAGCCCGACGAGCTCATCACCATCGGTGGCGTGTCGGAGGGTGCTCCCGCCGTCGACCGGGTCGTGCGCATGTTGATGGCTCTCGAGCCCGACCAACGCCCAGATCCCACGCGCTTCAACGTGATGATCTACGGTGCGCCGAATCCCCTGATGATGACCGTCGGCGGCATCCCGTATCAGCCGCTGCCGGAGACCCCTTACCACGTCATGGTCGTGATGGCCGAATACGACGGCGTCTCGGACTGGCCGGACAATCCGTTCAATCTGCTGGCCGTGCTCAACGCCGTGATGGGCGGCGTCGACCTGCACGTCAAGGCGGCCTGGACCGACATCTTCACTGTGCCGACGAAGTACTACATCGACGCCAACGACGCCGGCGGCAGCCTCACCACGGTGCTGATCCAGACCCCGCTGCTCCCGCTGCTGCGGCCGATGCTCGACTGGGGCTTCGACCCGCGGTTCGTCGACTTCATGGACGACCTGTTGAGGCCGATCATCGACTCTGCCTACAACCGGCCCAAGTGGACGGTCGGTATTCCACCGAACCTGGATGACCTGCAGCTGTCCACGCGAGCGGCCGAGGAGCTGACCGGGTCCACGGTTACTCCGCAGCTGACGATGTCGCAGCCCGGTCCTGAAGAGAGCGGGGCGTCCCAGCGATCCCTCGGTCCCGCGCCGGCGGGCGAGACCACCGGGCAGACCGGACCCGTCGCACAGACCGGTGACGTGAACAACGACAGCCAGAAGCTGATCGAACGGTCGGCCGGAAGCGTCCCCACCGTCGTCTTCGAACCCGAAGTCCAGCCCGGGACCCAGGCGCACACCCCGGAGCAGAATCCGTCGCAGGACGGCACGAAACCCACCGAGGACAACGAGTTGCCGGGCGGAGAAATCGAAGCGGAGCCGGGCGACGACAGCGGGGGCAACGACGGTGACAACGACGCCGGGGCGAACGACGTCGGCGGCAACGACACCGGGAATGACGGCGGCGACAACAGCGGCAATGGCGGCGGCAGCGGTGACGACGGCAACAACAGCGGGAACGACGGCGGCAACGGTGACAACAACACCGGCAACGACGGCGGCGCCGACGGTTAGCCGCTGAGCAGCCCCCGGGCCACGTGGGTGATCTGGACTTCGTTGCTTCCCGCGTAGATCATCAGGGACTTGGCGTCCCGGGCGAGCTGCTCGACGCGGTACTCGGTCATGTAGCCGTTGCCACCGAACAACTGCACGGCCTCCATCGCGACGTCAGTGGCGGCCTGCGAGCAGTACCACTTGATCGCCGACGCCTCCGCCAGGGAGGTCGGGGTGCCGGCCTGTGCAGACTCGATGACGCGGAACAGCATGTTGCGCACGTTCATTCGCGCGACTTCCATGTTGGCCAGCTTGAGCTGGATGAGCTGGAACTGACTGATCTCCTGGCCCCACAACTTGCGGCTCTTGGCGTAGTCCACGCTCAGCCGCAGACACTCCTCGATCACGCCGAGCGCCATGGCCGCCACACCGATGCGCTCGGTCGAGAAGCTGGAGCGGGCGCTGTCCCTGGAATCTTGGGCGTCGCCGCCGCCGGACTCGGTCTCACCGAGCAGCCGGTCGCGTCCCAGGCGCACGTTGTGGAAGAACAGTTCACCGGTGCGTGACGAGTGAATGCCCATCTTGCGGAACGGCTTGGACTGCTCGAAGCCGTCCATGCCCTTGTCCAGGACGAAGGTCAGGACCTTGCGGTCGCGTTTGTCGGCGCCGTCACCCTCGTCCAACTTGGCGTAGACCACCACCACGTCGGCGTCCGGACCGTTGGTGATGAACGTCTTCTGCCCGTTCAGGATGTAGTCGTCGCCGTCTCGCACCACGTAGGACTTCATGCCGCCGAACGCGTCCGAGCCGGAATCGGGCTCGGTGATCGCCCACGCGCCGATCTTCTCGTAGGTCACCAGGCCGGGAAGCCAGCGTTCCTGCTGAGCCAGCGTGCCGCGGCTCTGAATCGTCGGCACGGTCAGGCCCAAGCTCACGCCCATGCCGGTCACCAGACCCATCGACACCCGGCACAGCTCGCTGATGAGCACGAACCCCATGCCGGGCGAGCCGCCGCCGAACATGCCGCCACCGGATTTCGCCGGTCGCTCGTCGCCGTCACGCAAGCGGTTGAGGCGTTTCTCCAGCGACTCCTTGGCCATCGCGTCGATCCCGAAGGTCGAGAACAGCTTTCGGATGATGGGGTAGGGCTCCAGCCCACCGCTCTCGAGCTCGTCGAGGTGCGGCCGGATCTCCTTGTCCACGAACTCCCGTACAGCGTCGCGCACAGCGATGTCGACGTCAGACCATTCGAGCATGCGTTCAGGCTGCCTTACCCGATCCGCGACGGTTGACAGCCGGTCGGCGTGCCCCGGCCAGAGAGCCCGCCAGAAAAAACGTGGTATGAACCAGCGCGCCGACGCGAGTCAACAAAGATTTCTGCGGCGGAAGGTAGTGCATCGGCATGTGGCGCCGGTCCCGCGGCGGGGCCATGAACCCTGGGGCCTCCACCAGCGGAGCGTCGGCGGGGATCTTGCCCTCGGCGCGGCGGTAGGCCGCGACCGCACGGGGATGGAGCCGGATCTCGTCGGGCACGGCGAGGAACGCGAGCTCGACCAGCTTGCCGAACAGGCGAAGCACGATCTCGTCGCCCGGTGTCCACCGCATGCCGGCCCGCTCGCGCACGGCGGGGTCGAAAACGCCTGCGGCAACCCAGCGTTGGGCGCCGAGCATCGGTTTGAAGATCTGATCCCAGAGGGGGGTGGGCATCATCACGAACCACGGCTTGGGGATCCGCATCGAAAAGATGTCCAGTGTGGCCTGGTTGATCTCCAGCTCCTCGCGGCATTTGCGGTCCCAGTACTCGCAGAATGCCTCCCAGGACTCGGGGACCGGCTGCATGCTCATCCCGTACATCCGGTACCACTGCACGTGCTCCTCGAACAGCTGCTCCTTCTCGGCTTCGGTCAGGCCGCCGCAGAAGTACTCGGCGGTCTTGATGATCAGCATGAAGAATGTCGCGTGTGCCCAGTAGAACGTCTCGGGGTGCAGTGCGTGGTACCGACGGCCCTCGGCGTCGACGCCCTTGATGGTGTTGTGGAAGCCGCGGATCTGGGCTCCCGTCTGCGCGGCACGGTCACCGTCGTAGACCACGCCCATGATCGGATACACCGAGCGCGCCACCCGCTGAAGGGGTTCGCGCAGCAGGATTGAATGGTCCTCGACACCGGCGCCGAGTTGCGGATACATGTTCTGGATGGCACCGATCCAGACGCCGAGTATGCCGGTACGGACGTCACCGAAGTACTTCCACGTCAGCGAATCCGGGCCCAGCGGGTGGGTCGCCGAGGTCGTCGAGGAGCGCTCTGAGAGACACCCGTCGGGGGACCCCGCGGAAGACTCGAAGGGAGCCGCGGGGGAATCTGCCATCGCCGTTGATCGCACCTGTTCCACGATAGGCGCTGACAACGACCGTTGTCTATGAATCGGAAGGGGCCCGGGGCCGCTGGATTAGGCTTGCGCCGTGGACGCGGTCGGCTGGTTGAAGGGCGTGAATCACCACGACGGCCTCATCGCGTTTCTTCGTCGCACCCGGCGGGCGTTGCCGGGGGATCCCGACTTCGGGGATCCGCTCTCGGCCAGCGGTGTCGGCGGCCCCCGGGCCGCCGCCCGGGCCGCCGACCGCATCCTGGAACGCGATGCGGCGACCCGCGAGGTGAGCCTGGGGGCATTGCAGGTCTGGCAGGCACTGACCGAGCGTGTCTCGGGTCGCCCGGCCAACGCCGAGGTGACGCTGGTGTTCACCGATCTGGTGGGCTTCTCGGCGTGGTCGCTGCGGGCCGGCGACGACGCCACCCTGCGCCTGCTGCGGCGGGTGTCTCAGGTGGTCGAACCGCCGCTGCTGGAATCCGGCGGGCACATCGTCAAGCGCATGGGCGACGGCCTGATGGCGGTGTTCGCCGACCCCACCACCGCGGTGCGGGCCGCCATCGCCGCCCGACAGGCGGTCAAAGCGCTTGACCTCGACGGGTATACGCCGCGGATGCGGGTCGGGATCCACACCGGCCGTCCGCAGCGCATCGGCTCGGACTGGCTCGGCATCGACGTGAACCTGGCGGCCCGGGTAATGGAACGCGCCACCCGCGGCGAGCTGGTGGTCTCCGAAGCGACCCTGGAACGCATCCCCGACGAGGAATTCCAGACGCTGGGCGTCTCGGCCCGGAAGCTGCGCCGACACGTCTTCGCCGCGCGGCAGGACGGCGTGCCGGCCGACTTCGCCATGTACCGCCTCAGAACTCTGCGGCAGGCACCTGGCGGCGAGGACGACGAGGCCGCCGCCGGAGAGTGATCGCGCGCGAAGCGCCCGGCGACGCATCGCCTATGATCGCCGGGTGGCTGAGCAGCCAGTAGACCTATCAGACCAAGCGCTGGCCGACGCCGTCAGCGCGGTTCGCCGCGCGTTCGACCAGGCCTCGACCCTCGACGAGCTCGCCAAGGCCAAGACCGAGCACCTCGGCGACCGTTCGCCGATCGCGCTGGCACGCCAGGCCCTGGGATCTCTGCCGAAGGCCGACCGTGCCGACGCGGGCAAGCGGGTCAACGTGGCGCGCACCGAGGCGCAGGCCGCCTACGACGAGCGCCTGGCCGTCCTTCGCGCCGAGCGTGACGCCGCCGTCCTGGTCGCCGAGCGTATCGACGTCACCCTGCCGTCGACCCGTCAGCCGGTGGGAGCGCGGCACCCGATCACGATCCTGGCCGAGAACGTCGCCGACACGTTCGTCGCGATGGGCTGGGAACTCGCCGAGGGTCCCGAGGTCGAGACCGAGCAGTTCAACTTCGACGCGCTGAACTTCCCGCCCGATCATCCGGCCCGCAGCGAGCAGGACACGTTCCATGTCGCACCGGAAGGTTCGCGGCAGGTGTTGCGCACGCACACCTCACCGGTGCAGATCCGGGCGCTGCTGGAACGCGAGCTACCGGTGTACATCATCTCGATCGGGCGCACCTTCCGCACCGACGAGCTCGACGCCACCCACACCCCGGTGTTCCACCAGGTCGAGGGTCTGGCCGTGGACAAGGGGCTGACGATGGCCAACCTGCGCGGCACGCTCGACGCGTTCGCCCGCGCTCAGTTCGGCCCGCAGGGCCGCACCAGGTTCCGGCCGCACTTCTTTCCGTTCACCGAGCCGTCCGCGGAGGTTGACATCTGGTTCCCGAACAAGAAGGGCGGACCCGGCTGGGTCGAGTGGGGCGGCTGCGGGATGGTGAACCCGAACGTGCTGCGCGCCTGCGGTATCGACCCGCAGGTGTATTCCGGCTTCGCGTTCGGCATGGGCCTGGAGCGAACCCTGCAGTTCCGCAACGGCATCCCCGACATGCGCGACATGGTCGAGGGTGACGTCCGATTCTCGCTGCCGTTCGGGGTGGGAGCCTGATGCGTCTTCCGTACAGCTGGCTCCGCGACACCGTGCAAGCCGGCGCACCGGGCTGGGACGTGCCCGCCGACGAGCTCGAGCAGACACTCATCCGGATCGGCCACGAGGTCGAAGAGATCATCCCGGTCGGGCCCGTCAGCGGGCCGCTGACCATCGGTCGCGTCGTCGAAATCGAAGAGCTCACCGAGTTCAAGAAACCGATACGCGCGGTCAAGGTCGATGTGGGGTCGTCGGGCATCCGTGACATCGTGTGCGGGGCAACCAATTTCAATGTCGGCGACCTGGTCGTGGCGGCCCTGCCCGGCACCGTGCTTCCCGGCGATTTCACCATCGCGACGCGCAAGACGTACGGGCGCACTTCCGAGGGCATGATCTGCTCGGTGTCCGAACTCAACCTCGGTACGGACCACTCCGGGATCCTGGTGCTGCCGCCGGGGACCGCCGAACCGGGCACTGCCGCTGCCGACGTCCTCGGCCTCGACGACGTGGTGTTCCATCTCGCGATCACCCCGGACCGGGGCTACTGCCTGTCGGTTCGCGGCATGGCGCGCGAGATCGCCAATGCCTACGACCTCGAGTTCGTCGACCCCGCGGATGTGCCCCCACTGCCCGCCGACGGCGAGGCGCTGCCGGTCACCATCGACGCCGGCACGGGAGTGCAGCGGTTCGGTCTGCGCCCGGTCACCGGGATCGACCCACAGGCGGTGTCGCCGTGGTGGCTTCAGCGCAGATTGCTGCTCAGCGGAATCCGGGCGATCTCTCCGGCGGTCGACGTCACCAACTACGTGATGCTCGAACTCGGCCACCCGATGCACGCTCACGACCGCAGCCTGATCACCGGCGGATTCCGGGTGCGCTTCGCCGAGCAGGGGGAGAAGGTCGTCACCCTCGACGATGTCGAGCGCACGCTCGATCCGGTCGACGTGCTGATCGTCGACGACGCCGCGACCGCGGCGATCGGCGGTGTGATGGGGGCGGGGACCACCGAGGTGCGTGAGTCCACCACCGACGTCCTGCTGGAGGCGGCGGTCTGGGACCCTGCAGCGGTGTCGCGCACTCAACGCCGGCTGCGCCTGCACAGCGAGGCGGGCCGGCGCTACGAGCGCACCGTGGACCCGGCCGTCTCGGTCGCCGCGCTGGACCGGTCGTCGAGGCTGCTCGCCGAGATCGCCGGTGGCACAGTCGAACCCACGCTCACCGATTGGCGCGGCGATCCGCCTCGCGAGGACTGGACGCATCCGCCGGTGAGCATGCCGGTCGATCTGCCGGACCGAACCGCCGGCGTCGCGTACCCGGAGGGCACCGCCCGCAAGCGGCTGACCCAGATCGGTGCCGCGGTCGTCGTCGACGATGCGACGCTGACCGCGACCCCGCCCAGCTGGCGGCCCGACATCCGGCAGCCCGCCGATCTGGTCGAGGAGGTGATGCGTCTCGAAGGATTGGACGTCATCCCGTCGGTGCTGCCCGCCGCCCCGGCCGGCCGCGGCCTGACGGCCGTCCAGAAGCGTCGGCGCGCCATCGGAAAGTCGCTGGCTCTCAACGGTTTCGTGGAGATTCTGCCCACTCCGTTCCTGCCCGCGGGAATCTTCGACCAGTGGGGGCTGGAAGCCGGCGATCCGCGCCGGAACACCGCCGAGGTGCTCAACCCGCTCGAGTCGGACAGGCCGCACCTGGCCACCACTCTGTTGCCGGGACTGCTCGAAGCGTTGACCCGCAACGTCTCCCGGGGTGCCGCCGACGTGGCGCTGTTCGCGATCGCGCAGGTGGTGCAGCCGAGCGCCGAGACCAAGGCCGTGGAGCGCATCCCGAACGACCGGCGTCCCACCGACGACGAGATCGCCGCGCTGGACGCATCGCTGCCTCGCCAGCCCCAGCACGTCGGGGTGGTGCTGGCCGGACTGCGTGAACCGGCAGGGCCGTGGGGCCGGGGGCGTCCCGTCGAGGCCGCCGACGCCTTCGAGGCCGTGCGCATCATCGGCCGCGCCGCCGGCATCGAGTTCACCTTCCGGGCCGCCCAATACCTGCCGTGGCATCCCGGTCGATGCGCGGAGATCCTGGTCGGCGACGTCGTCGTCGGGCACGCCGGGCAATTGCACCCGGCGGTCGTCGAACGATCCGGCCTGCCCAAGGGGACCTGCGCGGTCGAGATAGATCTCGACGCGGTGCCGCTTCTCGAGCGTTTACCGGTGCCGGCGGTGTCGCCGTTCCCGGCGGTGTTCCAGGACATCGCCTTGGTCGTGGACGAGGACGTCGCGGCGCAGAGCGTGGTGGACGCGGTGCGGACCGGGGCCGGCGAGCTGCTTGAAGACGTCCGGATCTTCGACGTGTACACCGGTCCACAGATCGGCGAGGGGCGCAAGTCGCTGGCGTTGGCGTTGCGGTTCCGCGCGCCGGACCGCACGCTCACCGAGGAAGAGGCCAGCGCGGCCCGCGAGGCCGCGGTGGCGGCGGCGGCCGATGCGGTGGGCGCTGCCCAGCGCCGCTGAGGTCAGTAGGCGGGTAGGTCGAACCCTGCTGCCGCGCATCGCCTCTGGTGGCTCTCCCGCAATCGGTGGAAGGCCGACATGTCGCCGTCGGATCTGGCGATGAGCGCACGCAGCCGCAGTACCGGAAGTTCATTGAGGACGAAGCCGTCGTCGGTGGGGATCGCCGCGAGACGCTGGACTGCAGCGATCGCTTCGGCCCGATCCCCTTCGGCGCCGCGGGCGAGCAGCGACTCCACCAGTACCGTCGTCGCGACGCCCATGGAGAGCACCTCACCGCTGTGTGACATCTGCGCGATAGCGCCGCGGCTGAGATCTATGGCGTGTCCTAGCTCCCCGGCCCGCGCCGACACCAGGGCCAGGGCAGGATCGACGAGGGCGACCGCATTCAAGGTGAATCCGCCGGTGGTGACCGATTCACGAGCCTGCCGAAGCAGGACGGTGCCCTCCTCTCCAGGATCGCGTCCATGGACCAGCACCAAGCCCCGGGCGATACGCGCCAGCGCAAGGGTGTGCCGGTCACCTGCCTGCTCGGCGACCGACAGCGCTTCGGCTGTCTGCCGACGGGCGACGCGGTCTACCTTCAACGCGCCTACCGGCACCGCGAGGATGTACTTGTACAGCACGGACGAGACGCGGCTCGTCGGATCGAGATGCCTCGACAGGGCGATCGCTGCGTCACCATCAGTTCGCCACCCGTCGATGCCCAGGCACAGACGGTAGAGCCCCCGCATCCTGATGGCGCTCACCAAGGGAGAGCCGAAGAGCACGTTGCCCTTTGCCACATCGTCTGCGGCAAGTCCGATCACCTTTTCTGCCAGCCGTAGCGCCTCGCGGAGCCGGCCGACCTCCGACATGGCATAGGTGATCGCCGGCAGGAGGCCGCAAGTCAGTGCCGGATCGCCGACCGACTCGATCAACGACTGGAGGTCGACGGTCAGAGCCAGAGCCTCCCGGTGCCGGTGCTGGCCGGTCAGACCCATGATCATGCCGGCGGTGCCGATGGCAAGGGACCGGTCGTCACCCGAGGCGGTGCACAGCGCCCGCAGGTCGTCGAACCCGGCGTCGGAAAGGTTCCCGCCGGTCTTGGACACTTCAGTGCACAAGCGGGTCAGAACCGTCGTCAAGATCCTCGCCCGGTCGGGGTCGCTCTCGGGCAAGCCGGTCGCCGCAGCGCGAGCCCGTTGCCAACTGGCCCAGGCTGCGGCGCGGTCGCGACGCTGGAGCCAATTTCCGGCCCGCATGTGCCATTCGCAGGCTGCGCGAAGATCGCCGGCGGCGTGCAGGTGCTCGGCGATCATCGCCGCGTGCTGATCCGCCGTCACTGCATCGGTCTGCGCCAGCGCGCCTGCGGCCCGGCGGTGCAGTCGGTTGCGGGTGGACCGCAACTGCGATTCGTAGGCGACGGCCCGCACGACCGGGTGGCAGAAGACGAATCCGGTCGACGCAACCGTGGGCGCGGGTTCGACGAGCTCGGCCTGACACAGTTCGGCAACAGCAGCGGACGTCGGCACATTGTCGAGAAGGGCTCCCACAACGCTTGCGTCGACGTGCATTCCGACCACAGCGCCGGCATAGAGCACCGACTTGGCAACAGCGCCGAGGCGGTCGATCCGAGCGGCGACCGTCGCTTGCAGCGTTGGCGGCACCGGGATTTCGGCGAGCGGATGGGTGCACCGGTAGTGTCCGCGGCTACCCTCTATGACACCGCGCTCGGCAAGATCGCGCACGATCTCGTGCACAAAGAACGGGTTGCCGGAGGATTTCTCGACGATCTGATCCGTCAGCGCACTCACTGTGGGGTCGGTGCCCAGCATGGCCGTGACCAGCGCCGAGGTTTCCGAACCCCGCAGGGGTTGCAGCATCAGCGACGCCGTGCCCGGGATCTCGGCGAGGATGCCCGAGTACTCGGGCCGATGGGTGATCAGCAGCAAGGCGTGCGCGTGGCCCAGCGCGTCAGCGAGTTCGCCGAACATCGATTCGCTCGCGGTGTCGATCCAGTGCGCGTCCTCGACCAAGTACACCGTCGGCGCCTCACAGGCGAGCAGACACCGTTGAACCAGTGCGGTCATCCGGCGCAGCCGCGCTTCCGGTGTGATGTCGGGAAGAGGCGTCGACGCATCGCCTATGCCGAGCAGGTCGTCGAGCAGCAGAAGATCGCCGGTGTCGGCCCCGGGACAGGCGGCACGCACGCGGGCCCTGGCTCTGGCCGGTGGGTCGTCGGCGACGGCGAGCACCGTCCGTAGAAGTCTTGCCACGGCCCCCGCGGAGACATGCCGTGTGTGCGCTTCGCAATAGGTTCCGTACACAGCCATCTCTCGCGCGGCGGCGATTCGGCACGCCTCCCGGGCCATTCGGGTCTTGCCGATCCCAGCGGGCCCTACGATGCGCGTCACGCCGCCGCGGCCACCGACAGTGCGGTCAAGAAGTGCGCCGATGGTGTCCACCACCTCGGATCTTCCGACGAGGGGCTCGCCGTGGCCCGGAGGGGGCACGGGGTCGTCGGGCACCGCCAGCAGGCGGCGGACCGGGAACGGAACCGATTGCCCTTTGATGGCAACGCTTTCGGGTGGCCCGAGAGTGGCAGAGCGTTCGACCAGCCGTGCGGTGGACCCGCTGAGCATGACACCGTCGGGTGGCGCGACCGATTCCATCCGTTGGGCCAGGCCGACGTGTTCGCCGATGGTGGTGTACCCGAGCGTTCCGACCCCGATCTCCCCGGCGATCACCTGTCCGGAGTTCAGTCCCACCCGCAGTTGCAGCTCGATGCCGTCGCGAGCGCGCACCTCCTCGGCCACCTGACGTGTCTGCGCACACACCGCGAGCGCGGCTCGACATGCGCACAGGGCGTGATGCTCCATCGCGATCGGCGCCCCGAACACCGCCATCAATCCGTCGCCGGTGAACTGACTGACAACCCCACCGTGACGTTGCACGATCTCAGTCGCCCGGCCCACCAGCTCGGCCATGATCTCGCCGAGACGTTCGGGGCCCACTGTTCGTGCGATCGCCATCGATCGCACGACGTCGGCGAACATGACGGTCACCTGCTTGTATTCTGCGTCGGAACCGCTCGGTGCCCGCGCGCCGCAACCGTCGCAGAAGCGTGCCCCGGGACGCAGCGACAATCCGCACGCGCGGCAGGAATACGGTTCCATCGGAACCTCCTGCAGCGATCGGACCGAGTGGAATCAGCGTAAGCTGTGGAACCGTCGCCGGGGCCGCAGACCACCGGTAATGAATTTGCAGTTTTGTGCATAACCATGCATGATTTCGGCATGACATCCGTCGCGGTCGCCGGTGCCAGCGGTTATGCCGGGGGAGAGATTCTGCGTCTTCTGCTCGGTCATCCGGCCTACGCGGACGGCAGGCTGACCATCGGCGCGCTGACTGCGGCCTCCAGCGCCGGAACGACGCTCGCCGAGCACCACCCGCACCTGCTGCCCCTGGCCGACCGCACGCTCGAGCCGACCGAAGCCGACGTGCTGACCGGCCACGACGTGGTTTTCCTCGGCCTGCCACACGGGCACTCGGCCGCCCTGGCCGCGCAGCTCGGCCCGGACGTCCTGATCGTCGACTGCGGCGCCGACTTCCGGCTCACCGACCCCGCCGCCTGGCAGCGGTTCTACGGTTGCGAGCACGCGGGCAGCTGGCCCTACGGGCTGCCCGAGCTGCCCGGGGGCCGGGAGCGGCTGCGGGGCGCGAAGCGCGTCGCGGTGCCCGGCTGCTATCCGACCGCGGCGCTGCTCGCGCTGTGGCCCGCGCTCGCCGGAGGGCTCGTCGAGCCCGCCGTGACCGTGGTGGCCGTGAGCGGCACCTCCGGGGCGGGCAGGTCGGCCAAGGTCGATCTGCTCGGCGCGGAGGTCATCGGATCGGCACGGGCGTACAACATCGGGGGCAAGCATCGGCACACCCCCGAGATCGCCCAGGGGCTTCGCGCTCTCACCGGCGCGGACGTCACCGTGTCGTTCACCCCGGTGTTGATCCCCACCTCGCGCGGGATACTGGCGACCTGCACGGCGCGCACCGACGCGACGGTGTCGCAACTGCGGGCGGCCTACGAGAAGGCTTATACCGATGAACCTTTCGTCTACCTGCTGCCCGAGGGTCAGCTGCCCAAGACGGGTGCGGTGATCGGCAGCAACGCCGCGCAGCTCGCCATCGCGGTCGACGAGGACGCCTCGACGTTCATCGCCGTCGCCGCCATCGACAACCTCGTGAAGGGAACCGGAGGAGCAGCAGTGCAGTCGATGAACCTCGCGCTGGGCTGGCCCGAGACCGAAGGTCTCTCGACTGTCGGAGTGGCTCCATGACACAGCTGCTGCGCACCCAGGGCGTCACCGCGCCCGCCGGCTTCCGGGCCACCGGCATCGCCGCGGGGATCAAGGCCTCCGGCAACCTGGATCTGGCGCTGGTGTTCAACGAAGGCCCCGACCATGCGGCCGCGGGCGTGTTCACCCGCAACAAGGTCAAGGCCGCGCCGGTGCTGTGGTCGCAGCAGGTGCTGACCACCGGGCGACTGCGCGCAGTCATCCTGAACTCCGGGGGCGCCAACGCGTGCACCGGTCCCGGCGGATTCCAGGACACCCATGCCACCGCCGAGGCGGTCGCGTCCGCGCTGTCGGACTGGGGCACCGAGACCGGCGCGATCGAGGTCGCCGTGTGCTCGACCGGCCTGATCGGCGACCGGCTCCCGATGGACAAGGTACTGGCCGGCGTCCGGGAGATCGTGCACGAGATGGCCGGCGGACTCACCGGTGGTGAGGAAGCCGCACGGGCCATCATGACCACCGACACCGTGCCCAAACAGGTTGCGCTGCACCACGACGACAAGTGGACGGTCGGCGGGATGGCCAAGGGCGCCGGCATGCTGGCCCCGTCGCTGGCCACGATGCTCTGCGTCATCACCACCGATGCCGTCGCCGATTCGCAGGCTCTGCAGGCGGCGCTGAGGAACGCGGTGTCACGCACCTTCGATCGTCTTGACATCGACGGCAGCTGCTCGACCAACGACACCGTCCTGCTGCTGTCCTCGGGGGCCAGCGAGGTGACGCCCAGCCAGCAGGATCTCGACGACGCGGTGCTGCGGGTGTGCGACGACCTGTGCGCTCAGCTCCAGGCCGATGCCGAAGGTGTCACCAAGCGGGTGCTGATCACCGTCACCGGCGCCGAGAGTGAGGACGACGCGCTGACCGCCGCGCGGGTGATCGCCCGCGACAGCCTGGTCAAGACCGCGCTGTTCGGCTCCGACCCCAACTGGGGACGGGTGCTGGCCGCGGTCGGCATGGCGCCG
Organism: Mycobacterium sp. ZZG; assembly: GCF_054786995.1. NCBI lineage: Bacteria > Bacillati > Actinomycetota > Actinomycetes > Mycobacteriales > Mycobacteriaceae > Mycobacterium > Mycobacterium sp. ZZG. The sequence goes on along the minus strand of NZ_JBTBFV010000039.1, from coordinate 5,069 downwards.
GTGAAGCTCGATGCCGAGCGGATCACCGTGTCCTTCAACGGTTCTCCGGTGTGTGTGAACAGCGTCGGCGCACCGGGAGCGCGTGAGGTCGATCTGTCGGGTGAACAGATCGCGGTCGTGGTCGACCTCGGTGTCGGTTCGGGGGCGGCGTCGATCCGCACAACAGATCTGTCCCACGCGTACGTCGAAGAGAATTCGGCATACAGCTCATGACCGTCACCACCTCGGACAAGGCGGCGGTGCTCGCCGCCGCGCTGCCGTGGCTGACCGCACTGAACGACAAGATCGTGGTGGTCAAGTACGGCGGCAACGCGATGACCGACGACAGGCTCAAAGCGGCGTTCGCCGCCGACATGGTCTTCCTGCGCAACTGCGGAATCCACCCCGTGGTGGTGCACGGCGGCGGGCCCCAGATCTCGGCCATGCTCAAGAAGCTGGGCATCGCAGGCGATTTCAAGGGCGGTTTCCGGGTCACCACCCCTGAGGTGCTCGACGTCGCCCGGATGGTGCTCTTCGGTCAGGTCGGCCGCGAACTGGTGAACCTGATCAACGCGTACGGCCCCTACGCCGTCGGTATCACCGGTGAGGACGCGCACCTGTTCACCGCGGTACGCCGCACCGTGATGGTCGACGGGGTGGCCACCGACATCGGACTGGTCGGCGACGTCGAGAAGGTCAACACCGACGCCGTGCTGGACCTCATCGACGCCGGCCGCATCCCGGTTGTGTCCACGATCGCCCCGGACGCCGCCGGGCTGGTGTACAACATCAACGCCGACACCGCCGCCGCCGCGCTGGCCGAGGCGCTCGGCGCCGAGAAGCTGCTGATGCTGACCGACGTCGAGGGGCTCTACACCCGCTGGCCGGACCGCGATTCCCTGGTCAGCCAGATCAATTCGGACGCATTGGCCGACCTGCTGCCCAGCCTGGAGGAGGGCATGGTGCCCAAGATCGAAGCGTGCCTGCGCGCCATCGACGGCGGCGTGCCCAGCGCGCACGTCATCGACGGCCGAGTCGAGCACTGCGTGCTCGTCGAACTGTTCACCGACGAGGGAGCGGGCACGAAGGTGGTGAGCGCGTGACCGACGGAAACCTGCTGGACCGCTGGTCGACGGTGATGATGAACAACTACGGCACCCCGCCGCTGGCGCTGGCGGCCGGCGACGGCGCGGTCGTCATCGACACCGACGGCAAGTCCTACGTCGACCTGCTCGGCGGTATCGCGGTCAACGTGCTGGGGCATCGCCACCCCGCGGTGATCGAGGCGGTGACCCGCCAGCTGAACACGCTGGGCCACACCTCGAACCTGTACGCCACCGAACCCGGTGTCGCGCTGGCCGAGTCGCTGGTCGGGCTGCTGGGCGCGCCGGCGAAGGCGTTCTTCTGCAACTCCGGCACCGAGGCCAACGAGGTCGCGTTCAAAATCACCCGGCTCACCGGTCGCACGAAACTGGTTGCCGCCCAGGGCGCGTTTCACGGACGGACGATGGGATCGCTCGCGCTGACCGGGCAGCCGTCCAAGCAGGCGCCGTTCGAACCGCTGCCCGGCTACGTGACCCACGTGCCCTACGGCGATGTCGACGCACTGCGCGCCGCGGTCGACGACGACACCGCCGCGGTGTTCTTCGAGCCGATCATGGGGGAGGGCGGCGTCGTCGTCCCGCCGGCCGGCTACCTGGCGGCCGCGCGCGAGATCACCACCGCGCACGGCGCGCTGCTGGCGCTCGACGAGGTGCAAACCGGTATCGGCCGCACGGGCGCGTTCTTCGCCCACCGGCACGACGGCATCACCCCCGATATCGTGACGCTGGCCAAGGGTCTCGGCGGCGGGCTGCCGATCGGGGCGTGCCTGGCCGTGGGCGCCACCGCCGAACTGCTCACGCCCGGCCTGCACGGCAGCACCTTCGGTGGCAACCCGGTGTGCACCGCCGCGGCCCTGGCGGTGCTGAAGGTGCTCGCCGACGAAGGACTGGTGGAGCGCGCCGACGTGCTCGGCAAGACGATCGCCCACGGCATCGAGGGACTCGGCCATCCGCTGGTCGACCACGTCCGCGGCCGCGGGCTGCTGCTCGGCATCGTGCTCGCCGCCGACGCCGCCAAGCTCGTCGAAATCGCGGCACGCGAAGCGGGTTTCCTGGTCAACGCCGCGGCGCCGGCCGTCGTCCGGCTGGCGCCGCCACTGGTGATCACCGAGACCCACGTAGCGACGTTCCTGTCGGCACTTCCCTCCATCCTCGACCAGGCGGTACAGGAGACACCCCGATGACCCGGCACTTCCTCCGCGACGACGACTTCTCGCCCGAAGAGCAGGCCGAGGTGCTGGCACTGGCCGCCGAGCTCAAGACGGACCGCTTCAGCCGCCGGCCGCTCGAAGGGCCGCGCGGGGTGGCGGTGATCTTCGAGAAGAACTCGACTCGCACCCGCTTCTCGTTCGAGATGGGCATCGCCGAGCTGGGTGGGCACGCCGTCGTGGTCGACGGCCGCAGCACCCAGCTGGGCCGCGAGGAGACCCTCGAAGACACCGGGCAGGTGCTGTCCCGCTACGTCGACGCGATCGTGTGGCGCACCTTCGCCCAGGAGCGCCTGACCGCGATGGCGTCGGGATCCCGCGTGCCGATCATCAACGCGCTCTCCGACGAGTTCCACCCGTGCCAGGTGCTGGCCGACCTGCAGACGCTGGGCGAACGCAAGGGCGCGCTGAAAGGGTTGCGGCTGAGCTATTTCGGCGACGGCGCGAACAACATGGCGCACTCGCTGATGCTCGGCGGGGTGACCGCGGGCATCGACGTCACCATCGCCGCGCCGCGGGGTTTCGAGCCGCACCCGATGTTCGTCGCCGCAGCCGAGACCCGGGCCCACCAGACCGGGGCCACGGTCACGCTCACCGACGACCCGGTGCAGGCGGCCTCCGGCGCCGACGTGCTGGTCACCGACACCTGGACCTCGATGGGGCAGGAGAACGACGGCCTCGACCGGGTGCGGCCGTTCCGCCCGTTCCAGGTCAACGCCGACATGCTGGCCCGCGCGGATTCCGAAGCCGTTGTGCTGCACTGCCTCCCCGCGCACCGCGGCCACGAGATCACCGACGACGTGATCGACGGGCCGCAGAGCGCGGTGTGGGACGAGGCCGAGAACAGGCTGCACGCGCAGAAGGCACTGCTGGTGTGGTTGCTGGAGCGGGCGGGGGTCGGGCGGTGACGGCGGCCGGCACCCGCGCGGGCCGGCAGGCCCGCATCGTCGCGCTGCTGTCGTCGCAGTCGGTGCGCAGCCAGGGTGAGCTGGCCGCGCTGCTGGCCGACGAGGGTATCGAGGTCACGCAGGCGACGCTCTCGCGCGACCTCGAAGAGCTCGGCGCGGTCAAACTGCGGGGCGCCGACGGCGGTGTCGGCGTCTACATCGTCCCCGAGGACGGCAGCCCGGTGCGAGGTGTCGCGGGCGGCACCGAACGCGTCACCCGGCTGCTCGGAGATCTGCTGGTGTCCACCGACTCCAGCGCCAACCTCGCCGTGCTGCGCACGCCGCCGGGCGCCGCGCATTACCTGGCCAGCGCGCTGGACCGGGCCGCGCTGCCGTACGTGGTGGGGACCGTCGCCGGTGACGACACCATCCTCGTGATCGCCCGCGAACCGATGACCGGCGCCGAGCTGGCCGCCACCATCGAGAACCTTTCACAAGCCTGAAGCAGTTCAACAGAAGGAGTTTCGTTATGTCCGAGCGCGTCATCCTCGCGTATTCCGGCGGTCTGGACACCTCGGTGGCGATCAGCTGGATCGGCAAGGAGACCGGCCGTGAGGTCGTCGCGGTGGCCATCGACCTCGGCCAGGGCGGCGAGGACATGGAAGTGGTGCGGCAGCGTGCGCTGGACTGCGGCGCCGTGGAGGCCGTCGTCGTCGACGCCCGCGACGAGTTCGCCGAGCAGTACTGCCTGCCGGCCATCCAGTCCAACGCCCTCTACATGGACCGTTACCCGCTGGTCTCGGCGCTGAGTCGGCCGCTGATCGTCAAGCACCTCGTCGACGCGGCCCGTGAGCACAGCGGCGGCATCGTCGCCCACGGCTGCACAGGCAAGGGCAACGACCAGGTGCGCTTCGAGGTCGGATTCGCCTCGCTGGCGCCGGACCTCGAGGTGCTGGCTCCGGTGCGCGACTACGCCTGGACCCGCGAGAAGGCCATCGCGTTCGCCGAGGAGAACGCGATCCCGATCAACGTGACGAAGCGGTCACCGTTCTCGATCGACCAGAACGTCTGGGGCCGGGCCGTGGAAACCGGCTTTCTGGAACACCTCTGGAACGCGCCGACCAAGGACGTCTACGACTACACCGAGGATCCGACGGTCAACTGGAGCACCCCCGACGAGGTGATCGTCGGCTTCGAGAAGGGTGTGCCGGTCTCGATCGACGGCAACCCTGTCACCGTGTTGCAGGCCATCGAGCAACTCAACGAGCGGGCCGGCGCCCAAGGGGTGGGCCGCCTGGACGTGGTCGAAGACCGCCTCGTCGGCATCAAGAGCCGCGAGATCTACGAGGCGCCCGGCGCCATGGTCCTGATCACCGCGCACACCGAACTCGAGCACGTCACCCTGGAGCGCGAACTCGGCCGGTTCAAGCGCACCACCGACCAGAAGTGGGGCGAACTGGTCTATGACGGACTCTGGTTCTCCCCGTTGAAGACCGCGCTGGAGTCGTTCGTCGCCAAGACACAGGAGCACGTGTCCGGCGAGATCCGGCTGGTGCTGCACGGCGGCCGCATCGCGGTGAATGGACGCCGGAGCCAGGAATCTCTGTACGACTTCAACCTCGCCACCTACGACGAGGGCGACACCTTCGACCAGTCCGCGGCAAAGGGTTTCGTGCACGTGCACGGACTGTCGTCGAGCCTGTCGGCGCGCCGGGACCTGGCGGGCAAGTGACCGCGCGCGGCACCGCGGCGACGGGGGCACACGCATGAGTTGCCCTGTGTCAAGCCGCCCTGGGTTGATCCTGGTTGATCAGCTTTTGGAGGGCCCTGTGTTGGGTGGGATCGTAGGCGACTTCGTCGTGCCAGCAGTGCCAGAGGATGTAGAGCCAGGC
>NZ_JBTBFV010000038.1:0-51587 GCF_054786995.1 Mycobacterium sp. ZZG | reverse complement strand
CTTGCACCGGAAGTGCCTTTCGAAGTTGTGCCGATAAGTGCGTAGGAACACTCATCATCACAGTTCAAAGGGCACTTTCCTCATTCCGACACCCGATGACCAGCCAATTCATCGGCGGATCGAGGCTAAGCTCGAACCACATGGACCCTCGACAACCGGACATCAGGGCTTCGGATGCCGATCGAGCAGCAGTGACACAGATTCTCGAGCACGCCGTGGGGCAGGGCATGCTGACCCTCGACGAGTACACCCAGCGGGTGGACGTCGTGCTGGCGGCCCGGACCCGCCGCGAACTCGACACCGTGATCGCCGATCTGCCCCACGTCCGCCGTCAGCCGGCGCCCGCCCCGCCGGAGGTGCTGCGGAGCTGGATGTCGGGCATCTCACGCAAGGGTCCGTGGACCGCACCCGCGCGCCTGCAGCTGGTCACCCGGATGTGTTCGACCACTTTGGATTTCACGTCGGCAGTGCTGCAGAGCCCGGTCGTGCACATCGACATCGACGACTACTTCAGCTCCACCGAGCTGATCCTGCCCGACGGCGCCACCGCCGACCTGAACCGGGTCGCCAACGTCGCGTCGTCCACGTCGGTGAAGGTGACGACCAGCCCGCCGTCGGGCCGCTTGCACGTCGTCGTCGCCGGCCGGGTGCGGTTCGGGTCGCTGACCGCGCGACACCCGTTCGGAACCTCGCTCAAACGCCTGCTGAGGTAAACCGCCGAAATCGCATTCCACGTCGCGGATCGGCGGCGCGGACCGCGTGGAATGCGATTTCGGCGGTTACTCGGCGCGCTTCAGATTGGCCGCGCGGATACCGGAGGCGCGCAGTTCGAGTGCGGCCAGCCCGCGGATCGCGACCCGGTCCTGCTCACGCCATGCGCCCACCGGGTCGGTGCTGATCGCGGCGAGCTTGGGCAGCGGGCGGTTGGCCAGCGCCCGCAACGCCAGCAGCTGCTCCCCGGCCCAGGTGGACGACAGCGTGACGGCGGTCCATTTGCGGCGGAAGAAACGCAGCCGCAGAAACAACCACGGCATCATCAACGCCAGGATCGGCGGCGCGGCGACCGCGAACGCCAGCAGCCACGCCAGCCAGCCGGCCGTCACTCCCAGCGACTGCCCCGCACCGGCGATCTCGCGCGCGGCGTCCCCGGCGCCTCGCAACGGCCCGGCCAGCGCGCCGCCGATCAGCGGCACGTCGTCGGCGCTGTTGCCGGCATTGTCCAAATTGCCGGCCACGCCGTTGGCGCCGCTCTCCACCTGATAGCCGAACTCGGCGAGTGTCGACACCGCCGAATGGACCGCGGCGCCCACCCAAACCCAGATCGCGGTCCAGGCGAGGACGACGACGTCGCTGACCAGTTGCCACAACAATCGGCCGGGGGTCGTGGCGTAGGGGATCCACCGAGAGCTCATGTGCTCGATCACAGCACACACAGAGCGGCTCCGGCGGCCCGATAGGCTGGGCCGATGCGTCCCGCTCTGTCCGACTACCAACACCTGGCCAGCGGCAAGGTCCGTGAGCTGTACCGCATCGACGACGGGCACCTGCTGTTCGTCGCGACCGACCGGATCTCGGCCTACGACCACATCCTCACCTCCGAGATCCCGGACAAGGGGCGCGTGCTGACCGCGATGAGCGTGTTCTTCTTCGACTACCTCAGCCGCACGGCCGAGGTGCCCAACCATCTGGCCGGTCCGCCCGACGACGAACGCATCCCCGGAGAGGTGCTGGGCCGGGCGCTGGTGGTCGAGCAACTGGAGATGCTGCCGGTGGAAGCCGTGGCCCGCGGCTACCTGACGGGGTCCGGACTGATCGACTACCAGCAGACCGGCACCGTCTGCGGTATCGCGCTGCCGTCGGGGCTGGTGGAGGCCAGCAGGTTCGACGAACCGCTGTTCACGCCGGCCACGAAGGCCGAACTCGGCGAGCATGACGTGAACATCAGCTTCGACGACGTCGTCGAGCTGGTCGGCGCCGAGCGTGCCGAGCAACTGCGTGAACGCACGCTGCGGACCTACAGCCAGGGCGCCGCGCATGCGTTGACCAAGGGCATCATCGTCGCCGACACCAAGTTCGAGTTCGGCGTGGACGCCCAGGGTGAGCTCAAGCTCGCCGACGAGGTGTTCACACCGGACTCGTCACGCTACTGGCGCGCCGACGGCTACACCGAGGGACAGGTGCAGGACAGCTTCGACAAGCAGTTCGTCCGTAACTGGCTGACAGGTCCCGAATCCGGGTGGGACCGGCACGGTGAGCAGGCCCCGCCGCCGCTGCCGCCCGACATCGTCGACGCCACCCGAGCGCGCTATATCGAGGCCTACGAGCGCATCTCGGGCCTCCGTTTCGACCGATGGATGGGGGCTGCCGCGTGAAGCTCGAACCCACGGTCGGCCCGCCCATCGCCAAGCGGGTCTACACCCGCCGCGAACACCACGGCGACGTGTTCCTCGACCCGTACGAATGGCTGCGCGACAAGTCCAATCAGGATGTGATCGACTACCTGGAAGCCGAGAACGCCTACACCGAGCATGTCACCGAGGATCTGGCGCCGCTGCGGCAGACGATCTTCGACGAGATCAAAGCCCGAACGAAAGAGACCGATCTGTCGGTGCCGACGCGTCGCGGCGACTGGTGGTACTACGGCCGCAGCTTCCAGGGCAAGCAGTACGGGGTGCAATGCCGTTGTCCCGTCACCGACCCCGACGACTGGACGCCTCCGGTGTTCGACGAGAACACCGAGATCCCCGGCGAACAGGTGCTGCTCGACGAGAACGTCGAGGCCGAGGGTCACGATTTCTTCTCGCTGGGCGCCGTGACCGTCAGCGTGGACGGAAACATCCTGGCGTACTCGGTCGACGTCAAGGGCGACGAGCGATACACGCTGCGGTTCAAGGACTTACGCACCGGGCAGCGCTATGACGACGAGATCGCCGGTGTCGGGGCCGGCGCCACCTGGGCAGCCGACAACAACACCGTCTACTACGTGACCGTCGACGACGCGTGGCGGCCGGACACCGTGTGGCGGCACCGGCTGGGTGCCGGGCAGTCCGATGAACGCGTCTACCACGAACCGGACGAACGGTTCTGGGTCGCGGTGGGGCGCACGCGCAGCGACAAGTATGTGATCATCGCCGCAGGAAGCGCGATCACCTCGGAGCTGCGTTACGCCGACGCCGCCGACCCGCAGGCCGAGTTCACCGTCGTGTGGCCGCGCCGGGAATCCGTCGAGTACTCCCTCGACCACGCCGTCATCGGCGGTGAGGACCGCTTCCTGATCCTGCACAACGACGGCGCCGAGAATTTCACCCTCGTCGAGGCGCCCGTGGCCGACCCTACCGACGTCCGCACGTTGATCGGGCACCGCCGTGACGTCCGGTTGGACGCGGTCGACGCGTTCGCCGGCCACCTCGTGGTCAGCTATCGCAAGGACGCGCTGCCCCGGATCCAGCTGTGGCCCCTCACCGACACCGGATACGGTGAGGCGCAAGACATCAGGTTCGACTCCGAACTGATGTCGGTGGGGCTGTCGGCCAACCCGAACTGGAGCGCGCCCAAACTGCGGATCGGCGCGACCTCCTTCGTGACCCCCGTGCGGATCTACGACCTCGACCTGGGCACCGGCGAACGCACGCTGCTGCGTGAGCAGCCTGTGCTGGGCGACTATCGCCCAGAGGACTACGTCGAGCGCCGCGACTGGGCGGTGGCGCACGACGGTGCGCGAGTGCCGATCTCGATCATCCACCGGGCCGGCCTGAGATACCCGGCGCCGGTGCTGCTGTACGGATACGGCGCCTACGAGTCCTGCGAGGATCCGCGGTTCTCGATCGCGCGGCTGTCGCTGCTCGACCGCGGCATGATCTTCGCGGTCGCCCATGTCCGCGGCGGCGGCGAGTTGGGGCGGCCGTGGTACGAGCACGGGAAGCTGCTGGAAAAGTGCAACACCTTCACCGACTTCATCACGGTGGCAAGCCATCTCGTCGGCACCGACGTCACCAGGCCGGAGAACCTGGTGGCCTACGGAGGCAGCGCGGGCGGTCTGCTGATGGGCGCGGTTGCCAACATGGCGCCGGAGATGTTCGCCGGAATCCTGGCCGCGGTCCCGTTCGTGGACCCGCTGACCACCATCCTGGACCCGTCGCTGCCGTTGACGGTGACGGAATGGGACGAGTGGGGCAATCCGCTGGAGGACCCCGAGGTGTATCACTACATGAAGTCCTACTCGCCGTACGAGAACGTCGAGTCCAGGAATTACCCCGCGATACTGGCGATGACGTCACTCAACGACACCCGGGTTTACTACGTGGAGCCGGCGAAATGGGTTGCCGCGCTGCGTCATGCGCAGACCGACCCGGCCCGCGACGCGCCCCGGGTGTTACTCAAGACCGAGATGAACGCCGGGCACGGCGGCATCAGCGGACGCTACGAGCGGTGGAAGGAGACCGCGTTCCAGTATGCGTGGATGCTGGACGTCGCCGGCGAGAGATGACCCGGGGCTCCTACCACCACGGCGACCTGAAGGCCGTCATCCTCGCCCAAGCCGCCGTCCTCGTCGCCGAACGCGGTGCCGACGGCGTGTCGCTGCGCGAATTGGCCCGCACCGCAGGGGTTTCCCATGCCGCGCCGGCGCATCACTTCACCGACCGGCGCGGCCTGTTCACTGCGCTCGCCGCGCAGGGCTGGCGGATGCTGGCGGCCGCACTGGCCGGTGCACGACCTGAATTCCTGGACGCCGCACTGGCCTACGTGCGTTTCGCCGTGGAGAACCCGGGTCACTTCGCCGTGATGTTCGACCGCTCGCTGATCGACCCGGACAACACGGAGCTGATCGCGGCCCAGGCCGCCGCCGGCGCCGAATTGGCGTCGGGGGTAGGAACGCTCGACGACCCGCGCGCCACCGAGGATCCGCAGGCCGCGGCGCTCGCGGCGTGGTCGCTGGTGCACGGTTTCGCGATGCTGTGGCTCAATCAGGCCATCGACACCGACGCCGACCCGGTCGCCACGGCCGAGCGCGTGGCGCGGATGCTGTTCACCCCGAACCGGCCCTCACAGACCGCCGACGAGTAGCGTCGGCGCCATGACTGACGCTGCGATCACCGACATCCCGCTCACCACACTGGACGGCCGGTCCACCACTCTCGGCGAATTGGCCGTCGGCGCCGCGCTGGTGGTCAACGTCGCCTCCAAATGTGGACTGACGCCGCAATACACCGCGCTCGAACAGCTCGCGAAGGACTACGCAGACCGTGGACTGACCGTGATCGGTGTTCCGTGTAACCAGTTCATGGGTCAGGAACCGGGCACCGCCGAGGAGATCCAGACGTTCTGCTCCTCCACCTACGGTGTGACGTTTCCGCTGCTGGAGAAGACAGAGGTCAACGGATCCGGACGGCATCCGCTGTATGCGATGCTGACCCAGGCCGCCGACGACGCCGGTGAGGCCGGAGACGTGCAGTGGAACTTCGAGAAGTTCCTGCTCGCGCCCGGCGGCGCAGTGGTCAGACGCTTCCGCCCGCGCACCGCGCCCGACGCTCCCGAGGTGATCTCGGCGATCGAGGATGTCTTGCCCCGATAGCCGAGACGACACCTGCCTGCGCAGTGTCGTCCACCTGCGAGACACCTGACATTGCGACACTGCCCGTGTGGCAGGACAACTGATCGTGTCGATCTCGGGGATCAGCGAACGCACGCTGGGCGACGTCGCAGAGTTCCGCGATTCGCTCGCAGACCGCGGTGTACCGGTGTCGTTCCTCGTCGCGCCGCGCCTCAAAGGCGGTTACCGACTCGACCGCGACGCCACCACCGTGGACTGGCTCATCGACCGGCGTGCGCACGGTGACGCCGTCGTGCTGCACGGCTTCGACGAGGCCGCCACCAAGCAGCGCCGAGGCGAGTTCGCGACGTCGCCGGCCCACGAGGCGAACCTGCGGTTGATGGCCGCCGACCGCATCATGGAACATCTGGATCTCCGGACCAGGCTGTTCGCCGCGCCCGGCTGGAATGTCTCCCAGGGTGCGTTGACTGCGCTGCCCCGCAACGGGTTTCGTCTGCTGGCTGGACTGGCGGGTATCACCGACCTGGTGGGCGGAGGCACCGCGCGGGCCCGGGTGCTCGGCATCGGAGAAGGGTTCCTCGCCGAGCCGTGGTGGTGCCGCACCCTGGTGCTGGCCGCCGAGCGTACGGCCCGCCGGGACGGGATCGTGCGACTGGCGGTGGCGGCCCGGCACCTGCGTCGGCCAGGCCCGAAGCAGGCGATGCTCGACGCCGTCGATCTGGCGATGATGCACTCGTGTGTGCCCGTGGTTTACCGGTGGGGACTCCAACCTGCGCTGACCGACGCCGCTTGACCCGCTTTTCTGGCTAGATTGGCGTCCATGGCTGACGCTGCTGATGTCATCGTGGTGGGCGCCGGGCTGGCCGGTTTGGTCGCGGCCTGCGAACTGGTCGAGCGCGGGCGGAGCGTGCTGATCGTCGATCAGGAGAATGCGGCCAACATCGGCGGCCAGGCGTATTGGTCCTTTGGTGGGCTGTTCTTCGTCGACAGCCCCGAGCAGCGGCGGATGGGGATCCGGGACAGCCACGAGCTCGCCCTGCAGGACTGGCTCGGCTCGGCCGGGTTCGACCGGCCCGAAGACCACTGGCCCCGGCAATGGGCCCACGCCTACGTCGACTTCGCCGCCGGTGAGAAACGCAGCTGGCTGCGTGACCGCGGCCTGCAGACCTTCGCACTGGTCGGTTGGGCCGAGCGCGGCGGTTACGGCGCCAACGGTCACGGCAACTCGGTCCCGCGGTTCCACATCACCTGGGGCACCGGACCCGCGCTCGTCGACATCTTCGCGCGCCGCCTGGTCGGCGCCCCCGGGCTGCGGTTCGCCCACCGGCACCGGGTGGACGAGTTGATCGTCGAATCCGGAGCGGTGGTGGGGGTGCGCGGAGCCGTGCTGGAGCCCTCGTCGGCGGTGCGCGGCGCAGAATCCTCGCGAAACGTGGTCGGTGACTTCGAATTCCGGGCCCACGCGGTGATCGTGGCCAGTGGCGGGATCGGCGGCAACCACGAACTGGTTCGCAAGTACTGGCCCAAGCGGATGGGGCGGGTGCCCGAGCAGCTGCTCAGCGGGGTGCCCGCGCACGTCGACGGGCGCATGCTGGAGATCTCGGCGACCGCCGGCGCCAGCGTCATCAACAGCGACCGGATGTGGCACTACACGGAAGGCATCACCAACTACGACCCGATCTGGCCGCGGCACGGCATCCGGATACTGCCAGGGCCGTCGTCGCTGTGGCTCGATGCCAATGGCAAACGGCTTCCGGTGCCGCTCTATCCGGGATTCGACACACTGGGCACGCTGGAGTACATCGCGCAGACCGGTCAGGACTACACGTGGTTCGTGTTGAACTCCCGCATCATCGCCAAGGAGTTCGGCTTATCGGGCCAGGAGCAGAATCCCGATCTGACCAACCGCAGTATCCGCGAGGTGCTCGAACGCGGGCGCAAGGGCCCCGCACCGGTGCATGCGTTCGTCGACAAGGGCGTCGACTTCGTCACCGCGACCTCGTTACGGGAACTGGTGACCAGGATGAACGCGGTTTCCGACGTCATACCGCTGGACTTCGACGTGGTCGAGGCCGAGGTCACCGCCCGCGATCGGGAGGTGAGCAACCGGTTCACCAAGGACGGACAGATCACCGCGATCCGCGCCGCCCGCGCCTACCTGCCCGACCGGATCAGTCGGGTCGTGGCTCCGCACCGGCTGACCGACCCGAAGGCGGGCCCGATGATCGCGGTCAAGCTGCACATCCTGACGCGAAAGTCGTTGGGCGGGTTGCACACCGACTTGGAAGCGCGCGCGTTGCGAGGTGACGGCTCGGTGCTGCCCGGACTGTATGCCGCGGGGGAGGCAGCCGGGTTCGGCGGTGGTGGCGTGCACGGCTACCGCTCGCTGGAGGGCACCTTCCTCGGCGGGTGCGTGTTCTCCGGTCGTGCCGCGGGCCGCCACGCCGCGCTGTCGGTCGGATAGGCTCGCGCCTCCCGTTCGCGAGCAGACGGAAAGTCGCGCGACACGCCCGCGAATCGTGCGAGTTTGTGTCTGCTCGCAGTACTAGAAGTCTGTGGCGTTCTCCTGATCGAGCACCTGGAAGTCGGTGTCGGTCATCTCGGAGAGCCGGCCGTAGAAGATCGGGCGGCCGATGGGGTCGATGATCGCCTGGTGGATCGGCACGGCGCGGGCCGGTGCGACCGCGCGCAGATAGTCGACGGCCTCGGAGATCTTCAGCCACGGGGCCGCCGCCGGGGTCGCCAGCACATCCACCGGCTCACCGGGGACGAACAGCGCGTCTCCGGGATGCATCAACTTCGCGGGATGGTCACCGTCACCGACGAGATACGAGATGTTGTCGATGACCGGGATTTCCGGGTGGATCACCGCGTGTCGGCCGCCGGCGCCACGCACCGTCAGATGACCGATCGACAGCTCGTCGCCGGCGTTGACCGCCTGCCAGGACCCGCCGAGCTGGGCGGCCGTCTGCGGGTCGGCGTACAGCGCGGCCTGCGGGTTGGCCTCGATCAGCGCGGGCAACCGTTCGGTGTCGGCGTGGTCAGGGTGCTGGTGGGTGATCAGGATCGCGTCGAGTCCGGTGATGCCCTCGAAGCCGTGCGAGAAGTTCCCCGGATCGAAGAGCACCGTGGTTTGTTCGCCCGAGTCGGTCTCGAAGCTGGCGAGAAGGCATGAATGGCCGAAGTGTGTGAGCTGCATCCCTATATTGTGGCGCTCAGGGGCAGGTTGGGGTGGTGGTGTACGCACGCGTGGTATTGGCACTGGCGGTCGCGGTGTCCGGAATGGTCCTGACACCGGGACAGGGACGGGCGGTGCCGGGGGTGTGCCCGCCGATCTGCGATGCGATCCCCGATGCGGCGTGGATCGAGTCGAGCTCGGTGCCGCTGTACCCGATGTACCGCTGGCCTGGGCTGGCAGGTCTAGCGGTGACGGTGGCTGCCCCTCGGTTCGAGTTCGAGTCGTGGTGTGCCAGCCCGGTGCGTGAGTCCGATCCCCGCGACTACGCCGTGGCCGCGCGGGCCCGTGTGACCAACCCAGCGGGGCAGTGGAACTTGCACGCGCAGGTGTTGCACTGGCGCGGCGACGTCGTCACCGGTGGCCGGACGGCCCTGCAGACACTGGAGTGGGCCCGCATGGCGTTGGCGTCGTGCCACCTGACCGCACCCCAGGTGTCACCATCGCTGACCACCAGCGACGCCATGGACTTGGTCGGCGTGATCAGCGACGTCGGCCGTCGCGTGATGCACACCTATTTCCTCGTCGACCCGGCCAACAGCTCCCTGGTCGAGCTGACGCTGTGGACGACGCTGCCCACCGCGGTCGAGTGGCGAGGCGTGGCATCGGACACGCAGGTGCTCGACGCGATGGCGGTTCCACTCTGCGCCGCCTACGTGGGCTCGTGCCGGTGAAGCGGGGCCGGTGTCGCCGCAGGTAGAGTGTCGCCGTGGCAAAAGTGGTGGTGAACGTCATGCCGAAGACCGAGATCCTGGATCCGCAGGGCCAGGCAATCGTCGGCGCGCTGGGCCGGCTCGGGTTCGACGGGATCTCAGATGTGCGGCAGGGCAAGCGATTCGAGCTGGAGGTCGATGGCGAGATCGATGACGCCAAGCTGGCTGAGATCGCCGAATCGCTGCTCGCCAACACCGTGATCGAAGACTGGACCGTGAGCCGGGAAGACCAGGCATGACCGCCAAAGTGGGGGTCATCACATTCCCCGGCACGCTCGATGACATCGACGCCGCCAGGGCGGTCCGGCTGGCGGGTGGCGAGCCGGTCAGCCTGTGGCACGCCGACGCCGACCTCAAGGGCGTCGACGCTGTCGTCGTCCCCGGCGGCTTCTCCTACGGCGACTATCTGCGAGCCGGCGCCATCGCCAAGTTCGCGCCGGTCATGGGTGAGGTCATCGCGGCCGCCGGTCGTGGCATGCCCGTGCTCGGGATCTGTAACGGCTTCCAGGTGCTGTGCGAAGCCGGTCTGTTGCCGGGAGCGCTGACCCGCAACGCCGGACTGCACTTCATCTGCCGTGACACCTGGCTGGAGGTGGCGTCCAACACCACCGCGTGGACCAGCCGCTATGAACTGGGCGCCGACCTTCTCGTGCCGCTGAAGTCCGGTGAGGGACGCTACGTCGCCGGTGAGAACGTGCTCGACGAACTGGAGGGCGAGGGCCGGGTGGTGTTCCGCTACCGCGAGAACCTCAACGGCTCGATGCGCGGGATCGCCGGCATCAGCTCGGCCAACGGACGCGTCGTCGGCCTGATGCCGCATCCCGAGCACGCCACCGAGGCGTTGACCGGCCCGTCCGACGACGGTCTGGGGATTTTCTACTCGGCACTGGACGCAGTTTTGGTGTCCTGACCCCTTGCCATGGGAGACGCAGTGCGTTGACTCACCCGCGCGAGCGTGCGTGAAATAGCCTGAATTACAGGCGTTTCGCCCGCAGACACGCACGGTCGCGAGAGGAGGGAGGGAGGGGGGACAGGGTTAGCCGGCGCTCAGCGCGACCGAGGCCTCGGCGGTGTAGCACAGGAACGTGAAGGTTTCCTGCAGGTACAGCTGTACCGTTTCGGCATCATGCGACAGGTAGCCGATGCACACGTCGGTGCCCAGCTGCAGATCGAAATCGCCGCCGCGAGTGGACAACACGATCGCGCCGTCGATGGCGGGAGCCCAGATGATGTCGCCGTCGACGAGCCGGTTCAGATGCTCACGCACCGGATATCCGTGCGCGGTCGTCTCGCTCACCTTGGTATAGACGTCGGCCGACAGCAGCACGCTGTACGGTCCATCCACGCCGGCCAACCGCAGTTCCGACAGTGCCTGGCTGATGACATCGGGAATGTCGCGCGGGTCGTCCGGCAGCACCAGATTCGGGCACGAACTCGACCTGCGGATGCCGTTGATGTGCGCAGCCTCGTAACCCTCGAAGATCGCCCGGTCCTCGGCGAACGCCAGCTTTTTGGCGGCCTCCTTGACCGGATCCCAGTCGGAGTCCTGTGAGCCCCGCTCGACGTCGTCGATGTCGATCCGCCTGATGGTGAACGGGACTCGGAGCCGTACCAGCGGTCGGGCGTCGCGCAGGTGGGCGATCACACCGTCGCCCGGCGGTGCGACGTCGAGCAGGTGGCCGGTGCTCACCGCGGCTGTCACCGGTCCGCCCGGCTCACTGACGTCGACCACGCGACGGCCCGCGATGTTCCGCTTGAAGGTGCGCGTGGCCTCCTCCTCGATCTGCGCCCACGCCGCGTCGGTGATCGGAGCCAGGTCCCGGTAGAGGTTGTTCATTGCGTTTGTCCTTTCAGGCTGCCGATCGCGAGTGATCCCGCGTAGCCGGCCGGCGGCACACTGGAGGGCTGCGCGGAGTCCGTAGCCGAATCAGGGAGTGGCGGAGCGTTGTTGAGGAAATCGGTGATCGGCGTGAAGAACATCGAGCCCGTGACGGCCCGCGAGAAATCCAGCACCCGGTCGGTGTTGCCCGGCGGGTCGCCGAGAAACATGTTGCGCAGCATCCGTTCGGTGACCGCGGCGGTGCGCGAGTAACCGATGAAGTACGTGCCGAACTCGCCGGTTCCGACCTCTCCGAACGGCATGTTGTGCCGCACGATCTTGAGTTCGTTGCCTTCTTCGTCCTCGATCACATTCAGCGCCACATGGGAATTGGCCGGTTTGACCGCGTCATCGAGTTCGATGTCGTCGAGTTTGGTTCGGCCGATCACCCGCTCCTGCTCCTCGGTCGGCAGCGCGTTCCACGCGTCCATCAGGTGCAGGTACTTCTGCACGTGGACGTAGCAGCCGCCCGCGAAGTCAGGGTCCTCGTCTCCGATCTGGGTGGCGCTGTCGGCCAGCGGTCCGTCGGGGTTCTCGGTGCCGTCGACGAACCCGAGCAGGTCCCGGTTGTCGAAGAAGCGGAACCCGTGGGTCTCGTCGACGACGGAGATCGCACCCATCGCCGGGACCAGTTTGGTCGCCAGCTCGAAGCAGACGTCCATCGTCTCGGCGCGGATGTGGAACAGCAGATCGCCCGGTGTGGACGGGGCGCGGTGCACGCCGCCGTCGAGCGCGATGAACGGATGCAGCTCGGCAGGCCGGGGGCCACTGAACAACCGGTCCCAGGCGTCCGATCCGATCGACGTCACCACCGACAGCCGCTTGGCCGGGTCGCGGAATCCGATCGCGCGCACCAGCCCGGCGATGTCGCCCAGCGCGTCGTGCACCGCCTCCTCGCCGCCCTCGTCGATGGTGGCCACCAGAAAGATCGCCGCCGGCGTCAGCGGCGCCAGCACCGGCTGCGGCAGGGGAGGGGGCACGGTTCCACCCTAAATCAAGATCGGCTGGCGTGGTCGACGAAGATGGAAAGATGCCAGCCAGTCCCCAGGGTCTCTGTGAGTTCATCGACGCGGCACCGTCGCCGTTCCATGCCTGCCGCACGGCTGCGGACCGGTTGCTCGCTGCCGGCTTCACCGAGCTCGCAGAAAGCGACCCGTGGCCCGGCGCCGGTGACCACTTCACGGTGCGCGCCGGATCACTGATCGCGTGGCGGTCTCCCGAAGACGACACCGCCCTGCCGTTTCGAATCGTCGGCGCCCACACCGACAGCCCCAACCTGCGGGTCAAACAGCACCCCGATCGGTACGTCTCGGGCTGGCAGGTGGTCGCGCTGCAGCCCTACGGCGGCGCCTGGCTGAACTCCTGGCTCGACCGCGACCTCGGCATCAGCGGGCGGTTGTCGGTCCGCGACGGCAACGCGGTCCGGCACACCCTGGTCCGGATCGATGAGCCCATTCTTCGGGTGCCGCAGCTGGCCATCCACCTGTCCGAGGACCGTAAGGGCGTCGAGCTCAATCCGCAGCGGCACGTCAACGCCGTATGGGGGACGGGAACCGGTGCGCGATCGTTCCTCGACTACGTCGCCGACCACACAGGCGTCGCCGGTGACGACGTGCTGGGCTTCGACCTGATGACCCACGACCTCACCCCGTCCCGGCTGACCGGGGCCGCGGCCGACCTCGTCAGCGCGCCGCGCCTGGACAACCAAGCCACCTGCTACGCCGGGCTGGAGGCGTTCCTGGGAGCCGGCCGCGACGCCGGCGTCGTGCCCGTGCTGGTGCTCTTCGACCACGAGGAGGTCGGTTCACAGTCCGACCACGGCGCCCAGTCGGAGCTGCTGCTGACCGTGCTGGAGCGCATCACACTGGCCGCAGGTGGGGGCCGCGAGGAGTTCCTGCGGCGGTTGCCCACCTCGATGGTGGCGTCGGGTGACATGGCCCACGCCACCCACCCCAACTACCCGGACCGCCACGAGCCCGGGCACCTGATCGAGGTGAACGCGGGCCCGGTGCTGAAGGTGCAGCCCAACCTGCGTTACGCCACCGATGGCCGGACCGCCGCGGCCTTCGCGCTGGCCTGCGCGCAGGCCGGGGTGAACCTGCAGCGATACGAACACCGCGCCGACCTGCCCTGTGGATCCACCATCGGGCCGATGACCGCGGCCAACACCGGGATCCCGACCGTCGACGTCGGCGCGGCGCAGCTGGCGATGCATTCGGCGCGCGAGGTGATGGGCGCTGATGATGTCGCCGACTATTCCGCGGCACTTCAGGCGTTTCTGTCACCGGGCTGAACTACCGTCGAGCCATGCCACTGAAAACTGAGATGGTGACGTTCGACTGCACGGATCCCGACACCCTCGCCGACTGGTGGTCCAGGGCCGCCGGAGGCAAGGTGAACGCCGTCGCTCCAGGCGAATTCGTGATGGTGGTCCGTGACGGTGAGGCCAACCTGGGCTTTCAGCGGGTGCCGGACCCGACGCCGGGCAAGAACAAGGTGCACCTGGATTTTCACGCCCAGGACCGTGAAGCCGAGGTGGCCCGGCTCGTCGCACTCGGCGCCACCGAGACCGGGCGGAACAACTTCGGACCTGATTTCGAGTGGGTGGTGTTGGCCGACCCGGAGGGCAACGCGTTCTGTGTGGCCTGAGTCGCATGACGGTGCTGGCTAGACTGGCGCGGTGACGTCTGGGTTGACCCAAGTGGTAGATACCGTCGAGCGGGCCGCCGCCACTCCCGACCAGCCCCAGCCCTTCCGGGAACTCGGGCTCAAGGACGACGAGTACGAGCGGATCCGTCAGATTCTCGGTCGCCGTCCCACCGATGCCGAGCTGGCGATGTACTCGGTGATGTGGAGCGAGCACTGCTCGTACAAGTCCTCCAAGGTGCACCTGCGCTACTTCGGGGAGACCACCACGGAGAAGATGCGCGAGACCATGCTGGCCGGCATCGGAGAGAATGCCGGCGTCGTCGACATCGGTGACGGCTGGGCGGCCACCTTCAAGGTGGAGTCGCACAACCACCCGTCCTACATCGAGCCGTATCAGGGCGCGGCGACCGGCGTCGGCGGCATCGTGCGCGACATCATGGCGATGGGCGCCCGCCCGGTCGCGGTCATGGACCAGCTGCGCTTCGGCGCGGCTGACGCTCCCGACACCCGTCGCGTCCTGGACGGCGTGGTGCGTGGTGTCGGCGGCTACGGAAACTCGCTGGGGCTGCCGAACATCGGCGGCGAGACGATCTTCGACGCCAGCTACGCCGGCAACCCACTGGTCAACGCGCTGTGCGTCGGCGTGCTCCGCAAGGAGGACCTCAAACTGGCGTTCGCGTCCGGCGCCGGCAACAAGATCATCCTCTTCGGCGCCCGCACCGGCCTCGACGGCATCGGCGGCGTGTCGGTGCTGGCGTCGGAGACCTTCGGGGGCGACGAGTCGGGCAGTGCCGGCAGGAAGAAGCTGCCGAGTGTGCAGGTCGGTGATCCGTTCACCGAGAAGGTGCTCATCGAGTGCTGCCTGGAGCTCTACGCCGACGACCTGGTGGTCGGCATCCAGGACCTCGGCGGTGCCGGATTGTCCTGCGCCACTTCCGAACTCGCGTCCGCAGGCGATGGCGGCATGAAGGTCGAGCTGGACCGGGTGCCGCTGCGCGCGGCGAACATGACCCCGGCGGAGATCCTGTCCAGCGAGTCGCAGGAGCGCATGTGCGCGGTGGTCACGCCCGAGAACGTCGACGCGTTCATGGCGGTGTGCCGCAAGTGGGACGTGCTCGCCACCGTGATCGGTGAGGTCACCGACAGCGGACGGCTGGAGATCACCTGGCACGGCCAGACCGTCGTCGACGTGCCCCCGCGCACCGTCGCCCACGAGGGCCCGGTCTATGAGCGCCCGGTGCAGCGGCCCGAGAGCCAGGACGCGCTCGTCGCCGACACCTCGGCGTCGCTGAAACGGCCGGTGACCGGAGACGAACTGCGGGACACGCTGCTGCAGCTGGTGGGAAGCCCGCACCTGTGCAGTCGCGCGTTCATCACCGAGCAGTACGACCGCTACGTGCGCGGCAACACCGTGCTCGCCGAACACGCCGACGGCGGCGTGCTGCGCGTCGACGAACAGACCGGCCGGGGCATCGCGATCTCCACCGACGCGTCCGGTCGCTACACCGCGCTCGACCCCTACGCCGGCGCGCAGCTCGCACTCGCCGAGGCCTACCGCAACGTCGCAGTCACCGGCGCCACCCCGGTCGCGGTGACCAACTGCTTGAACTTCGGTTCCCCCGAAGATCCCGGCGTGATGTGGCAGTTCTCCCAGGCTGTCCGTGGACTCGCCGACGGCGCTGCCGTCCTTGGTATTCCGGTGACCGGCGGCAACGTCAGCTTCTACAACCAGACCGGCAGCACCGCGATCCTGCCCACCCCGGTCGTCGGTGTGCTCGGTGTCATCGACGACGTCAAGCGCCGCATCCCCACCGGGTTCGGCAACGAACCGGGGGAGACGCTGATCCTGCTCGGCGACACCCACGACGAATTCGACGGATCGATCTGGGCCGAGGTGACCGCGGGCCACCTGGGCGGGGTGCCGCCGAAGGTGGATCTGGACCGTGAACGTCTGCTCGCCGAGGTGCTCACCGCGGGCTCGCGCGACGGTCTGATCTCCGCGGCGCACGACCTGTCCGAAGGCGGCTTGATCCAAGCTGTGGTCGAAGCGGCGCTGGCCGGCGAAACCGGTTGCCGCATCGTGCTTCCCGAAGGCTGGCTAGAAGGTACGGCGCCGTTCGTCTTCTTGTTCTCCGAATCGGCGGGCCGGGCGCTGGTCGCCGTGCCCCGCACCGAGGAGAGCCGGTTCACGGCCATGTGCGAGGCCCGCGGGCTGCCCGCCACCCGCGTCGGCGTGGTCGATCAGGGTCCCGAGGGCAGCGAACCGGCCGTCGAGGTGCAGGGCCAGTTCACGGTGACGCTCGGCGAGTTGCGGCGCACGTCGGAGGGCGTGCTGCCCGGGCTGTTCGGGTGACGGGCCCAGATTTCGGGTGACGGACGCAGATACCGAGAAACACCCCGCGTATCTGTGGGCGTGGCGAGTGCTACGCCTGGACTTCACCGGCGTCGCGTTCGGAGCATTGTTCTTCTGCCTGTCGCTGACGCCGTCGTTGTTGCCCCGGGACTGGTTGTTCCAGGGGCTGATCGGTGGCCTGAACGCCGCGATCGGCTACGGCATCGGCGTGTTCGTCGCGAAGATGATCCGACGCTTCGTGCTGGCCAACCGTCCGTGGTGGCCGCCGCCGCGCCGGGTGTCCTCGACGCTGAAGATCCTGACCGTCGCCGTTTCCTTCGGTGCCTGCGTGCTGATGGTCATCCCCGCGGCGGCGTGGCAACGCCAGGTGTCGGCGCTGATGGGACTGGAAGGGCCGGCGACGTCGAGCTATCTGCGCACCCTTCTGCTGGCCGCGGTGATCGGCGGTGTCTGTGTGGCGGTGGCCCGGGTGCTGCTCGACCTCATCAAGTCCATGGCCCGGTATCTCATCCGGCGCTGGCGACTGTCCGACGAGATCGCGTTGTTCATCGGCACCGCGGTCGTGGTGGTGTTGGTGATCACCCTCGTCAACGGCGTGCTGCTGCGCGGGTTCCTGGCCGGCGCCAACCGGATCTTCCAGCCGCAGAACTCCACCACCGCCGACGGGGTGACTCAGCCGGAACGCCCCGAAAGGTCCGGTAGCCCCGGATCTTTCGCCGCATGGGACACCCTTGGTTACCAAGGCCGCAGTTTCGTCGGCGGCGGAGCGGACGCCGACGAGCTGTCCCGCATCAACGGCAGGCCGGCGCGGGAACCGGTGCGGGTCTACGTCGGTCTGCAGACCGCCGACACCGATGAAGCGCGGATGGCCGTGCTGCTCAGCGAACTCGAACGCACGGGAGCGTTCGACCGTGAGGTACTCGTCCTCGCGCCGACGACCGGGACGGGCTGGATCAATCCGATCGCGGCGGAGTCGCTGGAGATGATGTACAACGGCAACACCGCGATCGTCGGATCCCAGTATTCCTATCTGCCCAGCTGGATCTCTTTCGTCGGCGATCAGCAGAAGTCGATGCACGCGGGACGGCTGATGATCGACGCCGTCCAGCAGCGTTGGGCCGAACTGCCCCCCGACCGGCGCCCCCGGCTGCTGCTCTACGGCGAGAGCCTGGGCTCGATGGCAGGGCAGGGCGCGTTCGGCTGGCTGCCCGACATCTCGCGGATGGGATTCTCGTCGGTGCTGTGGGTCGGTCCGCCCAACGCCAGCCCGCTGTGGCGTGGCATCACCGTCCGTCGCGACCCCGGCACACCCGAAGTGGAGCCGCGGTACGACAACGGGCGCACGGTGCGGTTCTCACAGGGCAACGATGCCGCGCGGATCGCCGCCGATGCGGCGCCGCCGTGGGAGGGCACCCGCGTGCTGTTCCTGCAACACTCGTCCGACCCCGTCGTCTGGTGGTCGGACGAGTTGCTGTTCACCCGTCCGGACTGGCTCTCGGAACCGCCGGGCCGGGACCGCACCGCCTCCATGCGGTGGTATCCGATCATCACGTTCTGGCAGGTGGCCGCCGACATGACCAATGCCGCCTCGGCGCCGGCCGGTCACGGACACAACTATGGGGACTACATCCTCGACGGCTGGGCGGCCGTCGCGCCGCCGCCCGGCTGGACCTCGGCGGACACCGACCGGATCCGGCCCGCGCTGAAGGAGTCCGAGTCCGAGACCGGGGACGCCTAGTGCGGAGCGGTGTGCGCGCCGCGGCCGCCGCCGGGGTCCTGCTCGTCTGGAGCGCGGTAGCGCCACGGATCCCCCCGCGCTGGAATCCCTTGCCCCAGGCGGCCTTCGGGGTAGCCGTCGCCATGCTGGGCAAGGCCCCACTGGGGTTGCGGCCGCCCGCACTGCGGGAGGGCTTACGGTGGGGGAGTGCGGCCGCGGTGCCGGTGGCGCTGACGGTCGCGGCGTCGACGGTGTCGCCCGCGGTGCGGGCGGGCATGGCCGGTCGGGAACTGCCCGCGCCGGCCGCGCCCTGGCTGCTGATGCGCATCCCGTTCGGCACGGTGTGGTCCGAGGAGGTCGCGTTCCGGGCAGCGTTGGGCGCGGCCGCTGAGCAGGCCTACGGCAGGGTCGGCGGACAGGTGTTCGCCGCCGTGGTTTTCGGACTGTCCCATATCCCCGACGCCCGTGCCGCGAAGGAGCCGCTGCTCGGCACGGTGCTGGTCACCGGCGCCGCCGGATGGGTCTTCTCGTGGCTCTACGCGAAGTCCGGCAGTGTGGTCGCCCCGATGTTGGCGCACCTGGCCGTCAACGAAGCCGGGGCTGTCGCGGCGCTCGCCGTCCAACGGCGATCCACGCGGAGCTGACCACGAGGCTGAACGCAGGCGGCCGTCCGCGGGCGGCACGGCTTTGAGACGCTTGGGTATGGCCGCCCGACGCAGCGTCGATCCCGAGACGACCCGCGCCGCGGTGGCCGCGGTCCATGGATGGCTGCGCGACGAGAACTCGCCCGCCCCGGACCGCGCCCAGCTCGCCGACGCGGTGCGCACCACCGCGCGGACACTGGCCGCTGTCGCACCCGGATCAGCCGTCGAAGTCCGGGTTCCGCCGTTCGTCGCCGTGCAGTGCATCGCAGGTCCGACACACACTCGTGGCAATCCGCCCAACGTCGTCGAGACCGATGCACGGACGTGGCTGCTGCTCGCGACCGGCTTGCTGTCGGTGGAGGATGCCGCCGCGGCGGGCGCGCTGCAGATGTCCGGATCGCGCGCCGCCGAGATCGCCGCGGCGCTGCCGTTGGTGACGATTGCCGGCTGATGGAATGCCCGAACCGCGAATCCCCGTTGTTCCCTGTACACATCGTCGCCGGATTCCGCGATTTGCCTGCGCGCCCCGTAGACTGGCCGACGTCACCCCCAGCCCCCAGGGAGCAGCCTGATTGTGACCGCCGAGACGCTTGAAAACGAGCCGAAGGAAGAGTGCGGAGTATTCGGGGTCTGGGCCCCCGGCGAGGAAGTGGCAAAGCTCACTTACTACGGCCTGTATGCGCTGCAGCATAGAGGCCAGGAGGCCGCGGGTATCGCGGTCGCCGACGGCTCGCAGGTGCTGGTGTTCAAGGACCTCGGGCTGGTCAGCCAGGTCTTCGACGAGCAAACGCTCGCAGCGATGCAAGGTCACGTCGCGATCGGCCACTGCCGCTACTCCACCACCGGCTCCACCACATGGGAGAACGCCCAGCCGGTGTTCCGTAACACCGCGGCGGGCACCGGGGTCGCGCTCGGGCATAACGGCAACCTGGTCAACACCGCCGAACTGGCGGCCCGGGCCCGCGACGAAGGGCTGATGAGCAACCGCGGCGCCGCCACCGCCACCACCGATTCCGACATCCTGGGCGCGCTGCTCGCCCACGGCGCGGCGGACTCCTCCCTCGAACAGGCCGCGCTGGAACTTCTGCCGACCGTTCGCGGGGCGTTCTGCCTGACCTTCATGGACGAGAACACCCTCTATGCCGCGCGCGACCCGTACGGGGTGCGGCCCTTGTCTCTCGGCCGGCTCGACCGTGGCTGGGTCGTGGCCTCCGAGACCGCAGCCCTCGACATCGTCGGCGCGTCGTTCGTCCGTGACATCGAACCCGGCGAACTGCTCGCGATCGACGCCGACGGGGTGCGCTCCAGTCGGTTCGCCCCGCCCTCCCCGAAAGGGTGTGTGTTCGAGTACGTCTACCTCGCCCGTCCCGACAGCACGATCGGCGGCCGCTCGGTGCACGCCACCCGCGTCGACATCGGCCGTCGGTTGGCCCGGGAGAAGCCGGTCGACGCCGACCTGGTGATCGGCGTCCCTGAATCGGGCACCCCGGCCGCGGTCGGGTACGCCCAGGAATCCGGAATCCCGTTCGGCCAGGGCCTGATGAAGAACGCTTACGTGGGCCGCACCTTCATCCAGCCTTCGCAGACCATCCGGCAGCTCGGCATCCGGCTCAAGCTCAACCCGCTCAAAGAAGTGATTCGCGGCAAGCGGCTGATCGTCGTCGACGACTCGATAGTGCGCGGCAATACCCAGCGCGCGCTGATCCGGATGCTGCGCGAGGCCGGAGCGCTCGAGGTGCACGTCCGGATCGCGTCACCGCCGGTGAAATGGCCGTGCTTCTACGGCATCGACTTCGCCACCCCCGCAGAGCTGATCGCCAACGCCTCCAACGCCGAAGCCGACGAAGACGAGATGCTCGAAGCGGTGCGTCACGCGATCGGGGCCGACTCGCTGGCCTACATCTCCCAGCAGGGCATGATCGCCGCCACCGAGCAGCCCGCGTCACGGCTGTGTTCGGCGTGCTTCGACGGCAACTACCCGATCGAGCTGCCCGGCGAGACCGCGCTCGGTAAGAACGTCATCGAGCACATGCTCGCCACCGCCGCGCGTAACGGAATCCCGCTGCAGTCGGCCGACAACGACAACGCCTCGGCGCTTCGGCGTCCTTGACGCCTCCGGCGTCGTGGCGTCCTTGACGCCTCCGGCGTCGTGGCGTCCCTGACCGTTACTGCCCCGCCGCGGGACTGAACCTCAACAGGTGCCGCCTGCCGCCCTTGGCGGCGGTGCCGTCCTGTTCCAGTGCGGTCCCGACCGCGTCGCGGTATCCGGTCAGCCCTCCCGGCGGCGGCGGGATCACCGAATCGATGTCGTGGTCGTGCATCACCGCGTCGCACTCCAACGATTCGACCAGCGGCCGTGCCAGGCCCGACGGAATGGGAGTCACCAGCCCCACCCAGCGGCTGGCCAGGGTCGGCGTCAGCCATGGCAGCACCACGAACCGTCGGGGGTGCAGGCCTGCGATATCGGCATACACCTGCATGGCGTCGCCGTACTCGAGCACATCCGGCCCGCCGATGTCCCACGTGCGTGACTTCGGTACCGCCGCGGTCGCGGCTTCCACCAGGTAGTACAGGGCGTCGTCGATCGAGATGGGCTGGATCTTGTTGTGCACCCACTTCGGCGTCGTCATCACCGGCAGCCGGTCGGTGAGATGGCGGATCATCTCAAACGATGCCGAGCCCGACCCGATCACGATGCCTGCCTGCAGCACCACGGTCTCGACGCCAGAGTCGATCAGGATGTCACCGACCTCGGTGCGAGACGCCAGATGTCGCGACAGGTCGACGCCCTCGGGGTGCAGCCCGCTCAGGTACACCACCCGCCGGACCCCGGCCTTCTTCGCCGCGTCCACGACGTTACGAGCCGACTGGGCCTCCTCGGCAACGAAGTCCTTGGACGTTCCCATCGAGTGCACCAGGTAGTAGACGACGTCGGTGTCCTCGAACGCCTCGGCCAGTGAGCCCGGGTCGGTCAGATCCCCGCGTACCACCTCGGCACGGTCGCGCCACTCGGCGCGATCCAGCTTCCCGGGCGTGCGCGCCATGGCGCGCACGGTGTGGCCGCGGTCGAGGAGCCGCGGGATCAGAAGGCCACCGATGTAACCGGTCGCCCCCGTGACGAGGCAGCGGACATGCTCAGCAGGCATGGCGCCGGGATGACCGCTTCCGGTCCGCGGCAAACCCAAGATCACACTTTCCGGGCACCACGGAGCCCCTCCAACCGAGACTGGCAGCGATTTGCCGGGTCCACGCGGGTAGCCTTGCATCCGATGACCGAGCGCGCCGAACAACACGGCATTTCCTATGCGTCGGCAGGTGTGGACATCGAAGCCGGTGACCGCGCCGTCGAACTCTTCAAGCCTCTCGCCAAGAAGGCCACCAGGCCCGAGGTGCGAGGTGGCCTGGGCGGCTTCGCCGGAATGTTCGCCCTACGCGGCGGCTACCGTGAGCCGGTGCTGGCCTCGTCGACCGACGGAGTCGGCACCAAACTGGCCGTCGCCCAGGCGATGGACAAGCACGACACGGTGGGCATCGACCTCGTCGCGATGGTGGTCGACGATCTCGTCGTGTGCGGTGCGGAGCCACTGTTTCTGCAGGACTACATCGCCGTCGGGCGAACGGTGCCCGAGCGGGTCGCCGAGCTGGTGTCCGGCATCGCTGACGGCTGTGTGCTCGCCGGATGTGCGCTGCTCGGCGGCGAGACCGCAGAGCACCCCGGGCTGATGGCCCCCGATCACTACGACATCTCCGCGACCGGCATCGGCGTCGTCGAGGCCGACGACGTCCTCGGGCCCGACCGGGTCAGGCCGGGCGACGTGGTCATCGCGATGGCCTCCACAGGTCTGCACTCCAACGGCTACTCGTTGGCCCGGCACGTGCTCCTGGAGATCGATCACATGAACCTCGCCGGCCACGTCGAGGAGTTCGGCCGCACGCTCGGCGAGGAACTGCTCGAACCCACCCGGATCTACGCCAAGGACTGCCTCGCGCTCGCCGCCGAGACCCAGGTGCGGACGTTCTGCCACGTCACCGGCGGCGGACTGGCCGGCAACCTCGAGCGTGTCATCCCGCACGGGTTGATGGCCGAACTCGACCGGGGTACTTGGACGCCGGCACCGGTGTTCGGGATGATCGCCCAGCGCGGCCGCATCGAGCGGGCCGAAATGGAGAAAACCTTCAACATGGGCGTCGGGATGGTGGCTGTCGTCGCGCCGGAGGACACCGATCGCGCGCTGGCCGTCCTGACTGCTCGTCACCTGGACTGCTGGACCCTCGGAACCATCAAGAAGGGCGGCAAGGAGGGGCCGCGAGCTACGCTCGTGGGCCAGCACCCCAGGTTCTGACGCTCCCCGAACAGGGGACCGGCGGACTCAGCGTCGCCAGTCGTCCTCGTCGGCCCAGCCGTCATCGGACAGCGTGTCGCTGCCGTTGAGGCGGTCGTTGTCGGGAGCGTTCGACAGCTCGCGCTGAAGCCGCTCGAAATCGGTTTGGGGTGAGCTGTATTTCAGTTCACGTGCAACCTTGGTCTGCTTTGCCTTTGCCCGGCCGCGGCCCATGGGGGAACCCCCTCGCGCAATAACGGAGCGGCCCAATTACTAGGCGGCTCCGATCTGAGTGTGTCTATTGTCCTGCGGTCAGCTTACCGTGCTTCACGCCGTGGCGCTGGCAGGCCCTGAGTGAGCGCCGTCATTCGCGCGTGTCAGGCCTTGACGGCTCCTCGCGTCCGCTTCACCTTGATGGCTCCTCGCGTCCGCTTCACCTTGACGGCTCCTCGCGTCCGCTTCACCTTGATGGCTCCTCGCGTCCGCCGGCGCGCAACCGTTCCACCGCCAGCCGACCCGCACCCACCGCGTCACCGGACGGCACGGAGTCCGGGTCGATGGTCGCCGTGACCTGGACGTCCCCTCCGGTGGTCAGCGGGGTGTCGGCCGGCAGGCCGCGTTTGAGCAGGGCCAGCGCGATCACACCCTCGTCGACGTGGTCGACCACGGTGCCCAGGCGGCCCACGGCGCGGCCGCCGGCCAGCAGCGGGTCTCCGGTGGAGGGCCGGTCGACGGAGCCGTCGAGATGGAGCACGACGAGCATCCGGGGCGGTTTGCCCAGGTTGTGAACCCGGGCCACGGTCTCTTGGCCCCGGTAACAGCCCTTGTCGAGGTGCACGGCACCGACGCCGGGACCCCCGATCCAGCCCACTTCATGCGGGATCGTGCGCTCATCTGTGTCGACGCCGAGACGCGGACGTCGGGCGGCCACCCGATGAGCCTCGTAGGCCCACACACCGGCTGGACGGATCCCGGCGGCGACCAGCTTGTCGCGCCACGCGGGCAGCTCGCTACGCGGCACCACGACGTCGACCTCGACCGTCGCACTCGGCAGTCGCCGGACGAAGCCGCCGCCCGGGAACTCGACCGCGGTGGCCTCGGCGGGCAGTTCCGTCAGCCCGAGCACCGCCAGCACGGCGGGATCGGTGAGAGCGGGGCCGATCAGCGACAACACCCCGAGATCAGCCGGCTCGATGACCACGTCGGCCCAGAAGATCATCTTGTGCAGGAAGACGCGCAACGGTTCGCCGCGCCACGGTTCGGTGTCGATCACGGTGCGCCCGGCGAGCTGAGTCTGCACCCAGTGATCTTCCACACGCCCCTGCCCGTCGAGGCTCAGGTTCTCGGTCACCGCGCCGTCGGGCAGTTCACCGACGTGCTGGCTGGAGATGGTGTGCAGCCAAGACTTCCGTTCGGACCCGGTGAGCGTCATCACCGCGCGATGCGACCGGTCGATCACGATGGCGCCGTCAGCGGCGGCGCGCTGTTCGCCGAGCGGGTCGCCGTAGTGCCAGACGGCGCCGGCGTCGGGTCCTGTGTCGGGAGCGGGAACGGCGGACATGACCCAACTGTACGAGTCACCGGTAGCGGAGCGCGGCTACGCTGATGCGCCATGGCTGACCATCCGGGCGTCGTCGTCACCCTCGACGGGCAGCTGCACGATGCGCAGGCTCCGCTGCTGCACGCCGACGACCTCGCCGCGGTGCGCGGCGACGGCATCTTCGAGACGTTGCTGGTGCGCGAGGGCGGCCCGTGCCTGCTCGACGCCCACCTGAACCGGCTGGCGCACTCCGCGCGACTGCTCGACTTGCCCGAACCCGACGCCGCGCAATGGCGGACCGCGGTGGGCATCGCCGTGGAGACCTGGCTCGCAGGGACCGCCGAGGAGGGAGTGCTGCGGCTGGTGTACAGCCGGGGCCGCGAACACGGATCCGTCCCCACGGCCTACGCCACGATCGGCCCGGTGCCGGCGCGGGTCGCCAAGGTGCGTCGTGACGGCGTGGCGGCGATGACACTGCAACGCAGCCTGCCGGCCGAGGGCATCGACGAGATGCCGTGGCTGCTGGCCGGCGCCAAGACACTGTCCTATGCGGTGAACATGGCGGCGCTGCGGCACGCTGAGCGGCACGGGGCCGGTGACGTGATCTTCGTCAGCACCGACGGGCACGTCTTGGAGGGGCCACGTTCGACTGTCGTCATCGCGACGACGTCACCGGACGGCAAAACCTGCCTGCTCACCCCGCCCCCGTGGTATCCGATCCTGCGCGGCACCACCCAGCAGGCGCTGTTCGACGTCGCCCGCAACAAGGGCTACGACTGCGATTACCAGGCCCTTCGCCCCGCTGATCTTGTTGCCGCCCAAGGAGTCTGGCTGGTCTCCAGCATCACGCTGGCGGCACGGGTGCACACCCTCGACGGTGAGTTCCTGCCCGCGGCTCCGCTCGCCGACCAGATATCGGCGTTGGTCGACGCCGCCATACTCAGCGATCGCTGAGCGCTAAATCGGTTGTCGCCCACGCCAACCCCGAGTACGGTCGCCTGTACACAGGGAAGGAGGTGGTCCGACAAATTGAGTGACATATGGACATGTGAGGTGGCTGCGAGCTAGCAGCGCCGGGAAGCGCTTCACGCACCTGTGCGCGCTGGCGAATTCCCCGCAGTCACCCGGCCCCCGAGCCCCTAGGTCTTGTCCGACCCAGGAACAACGGCTCGGGGGCCGCTCCATGTCGGTACCTGCAGAAAATTCAAGATCTGCAATGATTCGGCTATGTTCCGGGCCCCCTTCGTCGGCCGCAGGACGGTGGCTCTGACGCTCGTCGCGCTTACCGTCCCGGCATGTGCGCCTCCGGTCGCCGTCACCGCACCGACTCTGGACGCGCGCAAATGCACCAAGGATGCGCTGTCCACCCTGTATCCGGGGATCCTCACCTTCGGCGCCGACCAGCCCGTCTACCCGCCTTGGTACATGGGCGACGACCCGGCCAACGGGGAGGGCTTCGAAGCCGCCCTCCCCTACGCGATCGCCGGGAAACTCCACTACACCCCCGACGACGTGCGCTGGGTGCGGGTCCCGTTCAACGCCGCCTTGGCGCCGGGCGCCAAGGCGTTCGACGTGAACCTCTCCCAGTTCTCCATCACCGAGCAGCGCCGGGCCGCGGTGGATTTCTCGACGCCGTATTTCAACGTCACCCAGGCGGTCGTGACGGTGCGCAGTTCCCCGGCCGCGGGCGTTACCACCCTCGACGGCCTCCGTCCGCTGCGGCTCGGCGCCGAGGTCGGCAGCACCGGCCACACCGCCGCGACCGAGTTGGGCCACCCCGTCGCGGTGCAGGCCTACCGCACCACCGCCGCGGCCAAGATGGCACTGGTGGAAGGGGAGATCGACGCGTTAGTCGTCGATCTACCAACGGGATTCGCGTTGGCATACGAACTCCCGGGCGGTGTTCTCGTCGGTCAACTGCACAACCCGGGCAACGACATCGAGCAATTCGGGGTCGTCCTTGCGCATGGCAGTCCGCTGACGCGGTGCGTGTCATGGGCCGTCGATGAACTCCGCGAAGACGGCACACTCGACCGGCTGGATCATCGGTGGCTGGCCGGGGCAGGTCGTGCGCCCGTATTGAACTAGCCGGCGGGACCGGGTGCTAGTTGCGAGCACTCCGCCATCGCCACCTCCCAGGTGGCTCGGTCGATCCCGGGGGGCGGTTCGGACGTCGGCCCTGGAGGGGCCGGCACCCCGTGCTGGCTCAGGCAGTACGCGAACGAACCATGACCCACGCTCGGCACCGCGGAGCTCGGCGTCGACGGCGCAGGAGAATCCGCAGGCGCCGCGCACGCGGCCAGCACCGCACCCGCGGCCGTGATCACCGTAACGGCCATGACGCGTCGCACTAGCCGATAAACCTCGACAGCCGCGCGGACAGATGGGGAACCAGGCCGCCGTCGGCGTCGACGCGCTCCTCCACGTACGCCAGGTCGCCGCCCTCGATGATCCCGTAGAGGCGCTTGGCGCCGCCCACGAGCATGCCGGACTTGCTGCGTGCCAGCGCGTCGGTGACCAGCTCCCAGGACGACTGATTCAGCGGACGGCCGTAGAACAACTCGATGTAGCCAGCCGAGTGCGCCAGCAGCAGCTCGATGGCCTGCGACTCCTCGGGATCGGCGGGATCGGTGACGAAGCGCCAGAACCCGGTCTCACGCAGACCTGGCCGCTCGTACTCACCGTCCTGGGTCAATCGCCACGAGCGAGCTTCCCAGTTGAGGTAGTCGCCGCCGTCGTGAGAGACCACAATCTGCTGGCCGAAGCGGTAGTCGCCGTGCGCACCACGACCTTCCCCCTCACCGCGCCACACCCCGACCAACGGCAGCAGGGCCAGCAGGGAATCGTCGAGGTCGGCACCCTCCCGGAGGTTGGCAGTGTCAGCGGGCAACGGAAGATCACCGAACGCCGGGATGTTGCGGGCGGCGGTCACCCTGGCCCGTTCGGCGGCAGCGGCGACAGCCTCGTCGCCGGAAGTCATTTCGTCGTCCGCCCGGTCGGTGTCACGACTCGTCGGTGACGAGGCGGTACACCGCGTACAGCGCGAACCACGTAATCACCACAACGGCCGCGACGAGAAGGAGTTCGAAGAAGAGCACCACGCCGAAAAGTTTAACCGCCGGGAGAAATCATCTCTCGCCGGCCGGTGCGGATCGGAGGGTCAGCTGACCTTCCACTCGTATTCAGGGCAGAACGCACCGGTAGCGGCGCCGATGAAGTAGCCGGCTTGGTAGTCGGACCAGTCGGTGACACTGGTCAGATCGGCGACTTCCTGCTCGAAGGATGCGCCGTTGTCCCAGTCCTGGCAGACCGCGTAACCGGTCTCGATCACCTGCTGGGTCTTGTCCGAAGGCCAGGTGATACCGCCGTTGCCGATCACCGTGAGGAAGTCGCCCTCCGGATCGGCGAAGGCCGCAGGAGCACCGATCAGAGCAACTGCGGCGAGCGCCGCCGAGGCGGCACAGGTGATCGTGATCTTCATTGTCGGTCCTAGGAGGTAGCCGCGGCGAGCCGCGAGGTGGACCCGCGCCCGTCGGCGCGAGGGATGACCATATTTTCACCGACAACAGCAAATCTTGCAGCGTTTTCACAGCCGCGATCCGCACGATGCCGCCTCACCGGGCCGCGAAGCGCGACTACCCCGGTCGGGCACCTCAGGGCGCCCCACCGGGGTGTCTGCCTGACTCCGTCAGGCGTGGCCGGATTGCCTGACTCCGTCAGGCGACCTTGACGTCGACCTCGTGGATT
Organism: Mycobacterium sp. ZZG; assembly: GCF_054786995.1. Taxonomy (NCBI): domain Bacteria; kingdom Bacillati; phylum Actinomycetota; class Actinomycetes; order Mycobacteriales; family Mycobacteriaceae; genus Mycobacterium; species Mycobacterium sp. ZZG. The sequence continues at coordinate 23,237 of NZ_JBTBFV010000038.1, read as the reverse complement.
CCCGCGCCGGACGGCGCGATGTTGGCATCGCCGTTGCCCGCGGGCGACAGCGCGCGCAGGGTCCAGGTACCCGGGGCGGCGAAGAACCGGAAATCACCGGTGGCCGACGCGACGACCTCGGCGGTGAACTCGTCCGAGCTGTCCAGCAGGCGCACGAAGGCGCCACCGACAGCCTGGCCCGAACCGTCGACGACCCGGCCGGTGATGACCGTTTCCTTCTCCAGATCGACGCCGGCCGGCAACGTCAGTCCTTGCTTAGGCGCAGAGCACATATCAACTTCCCAACTCGATCGGGGCACCCACCAGGGAGCCGTATTCCGTCCAACTACCGTCGTAGTTCTTGACGTTCTTGTGTCCCAGCAGCTCCTGCAGCACGAACCAGGTGTGCGACGAGCGCTCACCGATGCGGCAGTAGGCGATGGTCTCCTTCTCGCCGTCCAGACCGGCCTCGGCGTACAGCTTGGCCAGTTCCTCGTCGGACTTGAAGGTGCCGTCCTCATTGGCGGCCTTACTCCACGGCACGTTGATGGCCGTCGGAATGTGGCCGGCCCGCTGGCTCTGCTCCTGCGGCAAGTGTGCCGGGGCCAGGATCTTGCCGGAGAACTCGTCAGGGGAACGCACGTCGACCAGGTTCTTGGACCCGATCGCGGCGATCACCTCGTCGCGGAACGCGCGGATGCTGTTGTCGGGGTCCTTGGCGGTGTAGCTGGTCTGCGGACGCTCGACGGTGTCCTTCGACAGCGGCCGGGCGTCGAGCTCCCACTTCTTGCGTCCGCCGTCGAGCAGCTTGACGTCCTGGTGCCCGTACAGCTTGAAGTACCAGTACGCATACGCGGCGAACCAGTTGTTGTTGCCGCCGTAGAGGATCACGGTGTCGTCGTTGGCGATGCCGCGTTCGGAGAGAAGCTTGGAGAACTGCGCGGTGTCGACGAAGTCGCGCTTGACCGGATCCTGCAGATCGGTCTTCCAGTCGAGCCGGACGGCACCCGGGATGTGGCCGGTGTCGTAGGCGCTGGTGTCCTCGTCGACCTCGACGAACACGGTCTTCGGCGCGTCGAGATTGCTCTCGGCCCAGTCGACTGAGACCAAGACATCGGAGCGTGCCATGTGGTGGATCCTTTCGATTGCTATCGGGTGGGGGTCAAGCGTGTGAAGAGCGGATAGAGCTGGCAGCCGAGACAGATCCCGAAGGCTGCGTTGAGAAGTGCCGCCACAAGCGCAAAGCCCGTGGCCACCAGGCCAACCGGTGTGAGACCGACGGCGAAACCTACGGTGCCCACAACCGCGAAGACGAACCCGACCCCTTGCGCGAACTTCACCGGTGCGACCGGCTCACGCTCCGTGGTCGGCGACAGACGCGGAGCGATCAGCGCAGCGAAGACCCGGCCATAGGGGTGCCGGCGCGGACCCAGGGTGGCGCCGATCCCGAAGACGACGGCTTGCACACCGAGGATCAGGGCTGCCGCGACCAGACTCTGGGTCGACGCGAGGAGCGCCGCGACGAGGACCGCCGTGGTGACCCAGGCGGCGAATCGCGGCCCCCGGACGTCCACGACGTCCCGCACGGCGACGGGCGCGGACGCGCCTGCGTGTGTGACATTCGACATAGATGTGCTCCTGTTGTCTGGTGTGGCTGGGTGCGGCGGGCCCGATCAGGCCGGTCGCAGAGTGCGGCGCGGAAAAAGTAGGCGCGGCGACTCAGCAGCTGCAACAACAACAGCAACAACCCGCGATGCGGCACAGATCGACTGCGCGGCGCTTGGTGAGCGAAAGCTCGAGGCGGGCGGACACGGCTGACAGCTTACCCAACAAGGGGGTGATCAGGCCAACAGCGGTTCAAGCGCCGACCGCAGGTCAGCGGCCGTCGGTACGCCGGAGGTGCGATACCGCTGCCGACCCTCCGCGTCGAAGATGAACGTCGTGGGCAGCGACATCACCGAAAGCTTGCGCCCCGCCTCTGGATTCGCGTCCAGATCGATCTCCACGTGCGTGACCTGAGGCAGGTCCGCGCACACCTGGTCGACCACACGCCGCACCCCCGCGCACGGACCGCACCACACCGCGCTGAAATGCAGGACGGTCGGACCGGTCCGTGACAGGCCCAGGTCCTCGATGTCGCTCTCCTGGAGAGCGGGCCACTCCGCGGCGCCCTTGATCAATCCGGACCGCAGAGTCAACAGCCTGCCGATCACGAAGGCCAGCCCGAATGCGGCGATCAGCACCGCGATGACGGCGATCCACGACGAACTCATGACAGCCGGAACTGGTCGAGGTTCACGGTGATTCCCTCGGTGATGCCCTCGATGATGATGTCGGAGCCGCGCGCGCCCTGCGTCGTGGGTGCCACTCCGAACGGCAACTTTTGGCCGGGCAGTGAGGTGGAGAACGCGGCAAGCACCGCGGGAAGCTGTTCGTCGGGAACAGCCTGATCGGCGGTGCCGGGTTCGGTGAGCACGCCGGTCGCGGTTACCACCAACGTCGTGGAGTCCGCTCCGGCGACCGTCAGATCGACCGCGATGCTGACCCGCTCGTCGAAACCCGCCTTGCTGGGGGTTCCGGTGAACACCACCCCGCGGTTGCTCGAAATTCCCGACTCCGTGGTACCGCCGGTGGAGTCCTCGGTCTCCCTGGTGGGCGCCTCGATCAGCAGGTCCGGTATCCCCATATAGCGGCCCATATGGGTGGAGTCGATGATGATCCGGCTCTCGAGTTTCCCGACGGTGAGTGCGGCGCCGGGCTGCACCAGCCACGAGTCGTCGAGACCGACGGAGTGCATGGTTGCCTCCAGCGAGGCCTTGCCGACCACGCCGTGATCAACGCCACTCGCCTTGATCTCCACCTCCTCGTAGTGCCGGCGCTGCGCCTGCGGAATGAACGGGAAACCCAGGATCGCCACCGACGGGTCCCAATTCAGGTCGGCGGAGGCACGGACGCTTCTGGCCAGGCGATATTCGGCGTAGATCGCGGCTCCGAAGTCGGCGCCGACCACCCCGACCAGAACGGTGACGAGGGTCGCGAGGACACCTGTGAGGAGCTTGCGCACCCCGACATTGTTGCCGACGCCGTCGCGAAGCGAGGTTCAGCGCGGCTTACGGGCAGGTAGCACGCTATCGTTAGGTGTCTATCGGCCGGGTAACGGCCGTGTGTCAGGCATGAATCTGGAAAGTCACCACGCGACATCGTTGTCCGGGAGAAAAAACTCCACAGCAGCTGGAGGGGTCAGTTGGATCTTTTGCTACTGACGGTCGACCCGCACCCGGAATCGGTTCTGCCCTCGTTGTCCCTGCTGGCCCATAATGTGCGGACCGCGCCCACTGAGGTGTCGTCCCTGCTCGAGGCCGGGACCGCGGACGTGGCGATTGTCGACGCGCGCACAGATCTGGCCGCCGCGCGCGGTTTGTGCCGCCTCCTGGGCACCACGGGAACATCGGTGCCGGTGGTGGCGGTGGTCAACGAAGGCGGCCTGGTCGCCGTCAACGTCGAATGGGGCCTCGACGAGATCCTGCTGCCCAGCACCGGGCCCGCGGAGATCGACGCTCGGCTGCGGCTTCTGGTGGGTCGCCGCGGCGGCATGGCCAACCAGGAGAACGTCGGCAAGATCAGCCTCGGGGAGCTCGTCATCGACGAAGGCACCTACACCGCGCGGCTGCGCGGGCGTCCACTCGATCTGACCTATAAAGAGTTCGAACTACTCAAGTACCTCGCTCAGCACGCCGGCCGCGTCTTCACCCGTGCGCAACTGCTGCAGGAGGTGTGGGGTTACGACTTCTTCGGTGGCACCCGCACCGTGGACGTCCACGTGCGACGCCTACGCGCGAAACTCGGCCCCGAATACGAGTCGCTCATCGGCACGGTGCGCAACGTGGGCTACAAGGCGGTCCGTCCGGCCCGTGGCCGCCCGGCGGCCGCCGGCGCGGACCTCGCCGAGGAGCTCGATGACGAGGATGCCTACCACGACGTCGGCTCGTTGGATCCGGACGGGGTACCGGAGGCGCTCGGCGACGCGCTGCGCAGTCAGTGACATCGCCGCCGGTTTCGGTCGGCTGGCAGGACGAGATGTCTGGTGCCGACCAGCAGAACGTCCGTGACCTGATCTCCGAGGCGACCGTCCTCGACGGCGTGGCACCCGTCGGTGACCAGGTGCTGCGTGAACTCGGCCAGCAGCGCACCCGCCACCTGGTGGCCACCGCGGACGGCCGGATGCGCGGCTACCTCAACCTCGCACCTGCCGACGGCGCCGCCCCACCGATGGCAGAGCTCGTGGTCGCGCCCGAGGCGCGTCGCCGGGGAATCGGATCGGAGCTGATCCGTACCGCCCTGGCCGCCGGCGGACCCGAGACTCGCATCTGGGCCCACGGCAACCTCGCCCCGGCACGGGCCACCGCTGCGGCGCTGAAACTGGTGCCGGTCCGGGAGCTTCTCCAGATGCGTCGCTCTCTGCGCGACCTTCCGCCGACGGCTGCCGCCGATGGTGTGCGTTTCGCCACCTACGGTGGCCCGCGCGACGACGCCGAAGTGCTGCGCGTGAACAACTCGGCGTTCTCCTGGCACCCGGAGCAGGGGGGCTGGACCGAGGCGGACATCGCCGAACGCCGCAACGAGCCGTGGTTCGACCCGACCGGTTTTTTCCTGGCGTTCGACGAGGCCGACGGCCGGTTGCTCGGATTCCATTGGACCAAAACGCATTCCGAGACTCTGGGCGAGGTTTATGTGGTCGGGGTGGCCTCCGACGCGCAGGGGCGGGGGCTCGGCGGCGCGTTGACACTGATCGGACTCCACCACCTCGCCGAGCGTCTCCTGTCCGACGAGGGGCAGGCCGACGTCATGCTCTACGTCGAAGCGGACAACACCGCCGCGGTGAAGACCTATCGTCGGCTCGGTTTCGACGTGGCCAACTCGGATGTGGCCTACGCCAACGCCGCGCATGCCGACCTGTGAAGTCGCTGAACCTGTTCACTTCTCGTTAACCCGCCATCCCTGATCCGTCCACCCCGGGCGCATACGTTGCCGATGAGTTTGCAGCCGTCTGGGCAAGTGATCGGGTCAGTGGAAAGAAAGTGGGATCAGTGAAGCTCAACATCATCGGCAAGTCGTTCGGTACGACCGTCTCGTTCGCAGCGATTGCCGCGATGGCCCTCGCCGGGTGCGGCAGCGACAACAATGCGGGCACCTCGGGCACCACCGGCGACACCGGAACAGCAGCTGCCGGATCCGCCGAGTGTGGTGGGAAGAACTCGCTCACCGCCGAGGGCTCGACCGCCCAGCAGAACGCCATCGCGGTCTTCAACCAGGCCTGGGGTCAGGTTTGCTCGGGCAAGAATCTGTCCTACAACCCGACGGGTTCCGGCGCGGGTCGAGAGCAGTTCGTCGCGGGCAACGTGGACTTCGGTGGAACTGATTCGCCGATCAAGGACGAGCAGGCACAGCAGGCTGCCCAGCGGTGTGGCGGTAACGAGGTGTGGAACCTGCCGCTGGTTTTCGGTCCGGTCGCGATGGCCTACAACATCGAAGGCGTCGATGGCCTGGTGCTGAACGCCGACGTGCTGGCACGCATCTTCCAGGGTCAGATCACCAACTGGAACGACCCGGCGATCGCCGCCCTCAACGAGGGTAAGACTCTGCCCGACCAGGCGGTCACGCCGATCTACCGCTCGGACTCCTCGGGCACCACCGACAACTTCCAGAAGTACCTTGCCGCTGCGGCACCCCAGACGTGGACCAAGGGTGACGGCAGCGAGTTCCAGGGCGGCGCCGGTGAAGGCGCGCAGAAGTCCGCCGGCGTGGCGCAGGCGGTGCAGGCCACTCCGGGCGGCATCGGCTACGTCGAGAAGGGTTTCGCCGATCAGGCCGGGATTCCCTACGCCCAAATCGACAACGGCAGCGGTCCGGTGGAGCTGACCAACGAAACAGCCGGCAAGGCCATCGACGCCGCAACGTTCGCCGGCGAGGGCAACAACCTGGTGCTCGATCTCCAGTCGCTCTACGGCACCACAGAGCCTGGCGCCTACCCGCTGGTGCTGGCCACCTACAACATCGTCTGCTCTCAGGGCTACGACGCCGAGACTGCAGCCGCGGTGCGCTCGTTCATGACCGTCGCAGCGAACCAGGGTCAGCAGGGCCTGCCGGAAGCCGGTTACGTGCCGCTTCCGGATCGCTTCAAGGAGCGGTTGTTGACCGCGGTCGAAGCCATCGGCCCGGCTGACTAGGTTTCATTAGCGCAACCGCCACGCAGCGGCGAGGATGGGTTTGACCGAATGACCGACAAGCTCGATGGAACCGCATTGACAACGCCTAACCCATTGGACGCAGGGTCGGGAGAGGCCTTGGCCACTCCTTTCCCTGAGCCCACGCCGATCTCGACCGACCCATCGCGGCATGCCAAAGAGCGGCTGGGGGACCGCATCTTCCGTGGGCTGTCCGAGGGCTCGGGTGCTCTCATCGTGGCGATCATCGCCGCGATCGGCATCTTCCTGCTGTGGCGGGCCATCCCGGCGCTCGCCCGTAACGAGGAGAATTTCTTCCTCTACGGCGGCACCTGGAACACCTCCGACACATCGGCGATGAGCTTTGGCATCCTCGACCTGCTGCAGGTGACGGTGTTCGTGTCGGTGTTCGCGCTGGTACTGGCGATGCCCATCGCACTGGGAATCGCCATCTATCTGACGCAGTACGCGCCACGGCGAGTGGTGGGGCCACTGGCCTACATGGTGGATCTGCTCGCCGCGGTGCCGTCGATCATCTACGGCGTGTGGGGCCTGTACGTGCTCGCTCCTGTGCTTCGGCCGTTCGCGTTGTGGCTCAACGAGAATCTCAGTTGGCTCTTCCTGTTCGCCACGGGTAGCGCATCGGTGGCCGGCGGCGGCACGATCTTCACAGCCGGCATCGTGCTGGCAGTGATGATCCTGCCGATCATCACCGCGGTGACCCGCGAGGTGTTCGTCCAGACCCCTCGCGGCCAGATCGAAGCTGCGCTGGCTCTGGGCGCGACCCGGTGGGAGGTGGTGCGCACCACCGTGCTGCCGTTCGGGATGTCCGGGTACATCAGCGGCGCGATGCTCGGTCTGGGCCGCGCCTTGGGCGAGACCATCGCATTGCTGATCATCCTGCGCGGTACCCAGGCGGCGTTCAGCTGGTCGCTATTCGACGGCGGCTATACGTTCGCCAGCCTGATCGCCTCGGCTGCTTCAGAATTCAACGACCAGTACAAGGCGGGCGCCTACATCGCCGCGGGCCTGGTGCTGTTCATCCTGACGTTCGTGGTGAACTCGCTGGCCCGTGCCGCAGTTGCCGGAAAGGACCGGTCCGCCTCATGACATCGGCCGCGCTGGATCAGCCTGTCAAGCCGACGACGTTCCAAGGTGTCGGCACGCGTCGCAAGTTCACCAACAATCTCGCCACCGTGTTGGTCACCGCATCGGTGGTGATTGCGATCGTGCCGTTGGTGTGGGTCCTCTACACCGTGCTCGCCAAGGGCATCGGCGTTGTCACCTCCAGTACATGGTGGTTCAACTCGCAGTCGGGGATGACCGCTTTTGCCGCCGGCGGCGGCGCCTATCACGCCATCGTCGGTACCCTGCTGCAGGGCTTGGTGTGTGCGATCATCTCGATCCCCGTCGGCGTGTTCGTTGGCATCTATCTGGTCGAGTACGGCGGCGGTACCCGGCTGGGCAAGGTCACCACCTTCATGGTGGACATCCTCACCGGTGTCCCGTCGATCGTGGCCGCCCTGTTCATCTATGCGCTGTGGGTGGCCACGATGGGCTTCGAGCGGTCGGGCTTCGCGGTGTCACTTGCCTTGGTCCTGCTGATGATTCCGGTGATCGTGCGATCCACCGAGGAGATGCTGCGAATCGTCCCGATGGATCTGCGAGAGGCAAGCTACGCCCTCGGTGTTCCCAAGTGGAAGACCATCTCTGCCATCGTGATTCCGACCGCACTGTCCGGCATCGTCACCGGCGTCCTACTCGCCCTGGCACGCGTTATGGGAGAGACCGCGCCGCTGCTCATCCTGGTGGGGTACTCGCAGGCGATCAATTTCGACATGTTCGGCGGGTTCCAGGGCTCGCTTCCGGGCATGATGTACGACCAAACGTCGGCGGGCGCCGGAGCGAATCCGATACCGACCGATCGTTTGTGGGGCGCCGCCCTGACCCTTGTCGTGCTGATTGCCGTACTCAATGTCGGTGCCCGATTCATCGCAAAGTTCTTCGCCCCTAAAAAGGTCTGAGCAGGTTTAGGAGACTGATCCACATGGCCAAACGTTTGGATCTCAAGGACGTCAACATCTATTACGGCGCGTTCCACGCGGTGGCAGGAGTCTCGCTGTCTGTCGAGCCGCGCAGCGTGACCGCGTTCATCGGCCCGTCCGGCTGCGGCAAGTCGACCGTGCTGCGCACGCTCAACCGCATGCACGAGGTTATCCCTGGTGCTCGCGTCGAGGGTTCGGTGCTGCTCGACGGTGACGACATCTACGGCGCCGGTGTCGATCCGGTCGGTGTCCGCAAGACCATCGGCATGGTGTTCCAGCGGCCGAACCCCTTTCCCACCATGTCGATTCGCGACAACGTGGTGGCCGGGCTGAAGCTGCAGGGGGTCCGAAACAAGAAGACTCTCGACGAGGTGGCGGAGCGGTCCCTCAAAGGTGCCAACCTGTGGACGGAGGTCAAGGACCGGCTCGACAAGCCCGGCGGCGGGCTGTCCGGCGGGCAGCAGCAGCGGCTGTGCATCGCCCGCGCGATCGCGGTGCAGCCCGACGTGCTGTTGATGGACGAGCCGTGTTCGGCACTCGATCCGATCTCGACGCTGGCGATCGAGGATCTGATCTCGGAGTTGAAGCAGGACTTCACCATCGTGATCGTCACGCACAACATGCAGCAGGCCGCGCGGGTCAGTGACCAGACCGCGTTCTTCAATCTCGAAGCCACCGGCAAGCCGGGCAGGCTGATCGAGATCGACGACACCGGGAAGATCTTCTCCAACCCCGCCCAGAAGGCCACCGAGGACTACATCTCCGGGCGGTTCGGCTGACCGTTTCGCCGCGCGCACGAAGAAATCGCCCCAGTCCCTTTCGGGTGGGGCGATTTCTCTGTCTTGGTGCGCAGGCGGTGGCCCGCGGGCCGTCAGCGGGGAGTGGAGATCTCCGCTTCTTCGGGCGTGTGACCGGTGACCTGGAAGATCACCCGACGGGCCACCTCGACGGCGTGGTCGGCGAACCGTTCGTAGAACCGGCCCAGCAGGGTCACGTCCACCGCAGCGGCCACACCGTGCTTCCACTCGCGGTCCATCAGGACCGTGAACAGGTGCCGGTGCAGGTCATCCATCGCGTCGTCCTCTTCGCGGATCCGGGCCGCCTTCTCCGGATCCCGGGTGCGCAGCACCTCCTGGGCGCTGTGGCCCAGCTCGACGGCAACGCGGCCCATCTCGGCGAAGTATCCGTTGACCTCTTCGGGCAGCGCGTGCTGGGGGTGTCGACGGCGGGCGATCTTTGCGACATGCAACGCCAGCGCCCCCATCCGGTCGACGTCGGCCACGATCTGGATGGAGCTGACGATGGCCCGCAGATCGCCGGCAACGGGGGCCTGCAGCGCGAGGATTACGAAGGCTTCTTCTTCGGCGCGGGCGCTGAGCGCGGCGATCTGGTCGTGGTCGGTGATCACCTGTTCGGCCAGGGCGAGATCAGCCTGCAGGAGCGCCTGGGTGGCGCGCTCCATCGCGTCGCCGGCAAGCCCACACATGTCGCCGAGCCTGCTGGACAGGGCTTCCAACTGCTCGTGGTACGCGGTACGCATGTGTCAACCCTACCGGGGTCGTTTGTCTGTCGTCACGAGCCGACGGTGAACGAAAGGTGAATGCCACCTGCCTAAACCAGGGTCGGCTACTCGCAGCTGGTGTCCGCGGCGTTGGTGACGGTCAGATCCTCGGGCAGCGCGGTGGCCGGCGATTTCGTCCCGCGGATCAGCCGAACCTGCACCGCGGATCCGCTGGGCGACGGGGCAGTGACCGCATCGAAGTCGGTGCCCAGCACCACCTGGACCGTATCGCCCATACCGGTGACCCGTTGCACGGTGGCGTTGCCGAACGCCGACGCGACGGTGGCCGCCGCCTCCTCGTTGCCGGGGGAGAAGAACACCGTGGTGCGGGCCAAGGGTCCCGGATAGTCGTCAGGGGTCGTCACGTTGAAGCCGTAGGCCTGCAGCGCGCCGGCCGTGTCGGCGCCGAGACCGGCGGAACTCGTGGAGTTGGACACCTGCACGGTGACACTCTGCGGTTCGGTGGCAATGGTATCGACGACTTCGCCACCGTCGGGCTGACCCGGCTGCGTCGCGGAGTTCGCGAGGGTGTCGGGAGCGTCGGCCACCGGGGTGTTGTCGGCGTTGCGCTCCTCAGGCAGCGGGTCGTCGTTGATGATCGCGTCGAACAGCGCCCGCATGTCGTCGGTGCGGGGGATCTCGTTGCCCCATTCGTCGGCGTAGCCGACCGTCGGCACCGTCACGAACGTGATCCGGCCGGCCGTCACGCCCTGCACCGACTGGCCGAGGTCCACCAGATCCTTGGTGTCGAGGTTGTCGACGTAGCTGTCACCGATGAACATGTTGACCACGTTGTTCAGCTTCGACAACGAGAAGAACGTCTCCTTGGAGATGAGCGAACGCAGCAGCGACGACAGGAACAGCTGCTGCCGTTTGATGCGGCCGTAGTCGCCGTTGGTCTCAGTGGTCACCTGGCGGGCGCGCACATAGTTCAGCGCGGTGTGGCCGTCGACGGTCTGACGTCCGGCGTTGGCCAGCACGGTGCCCAGTTCGTAGTCCTCGATCGGCGTGGTGCTGCACACCTCGACACCGCCGAGCGCGTCGACCATCTTGGAGAACCCGGCGAAGTCGACTGCCATGAAGCGGTTCACGTGCAGGCCGGACAGCTTCTGAATCACCTTGACCAGACACCTCGGGCCACCGACGGCGAAGGCCGAGTTCAGCTTGTACTCGGTGTAGACCTCCTCCATGCCGTACATCGGGGACTCTTCGTCCGTGATCGGCCCGTACTCACGCGTCTCCGGATTCCACGGTTCGCACTTCATCGGTTCGATCTCGAGGTCACGCGGGAACGACACGGCCACAACGCGTTTCCGGTTCGCCGGGATGTTCACCAGCATCACCGTGTCGGAGCGGGCACCGGCCGCATCCTCGGTAGTGCCCGCGCCCATGTCGCTGTTCTCGCCGATGCGGCTGTCGGTGCCGACGATGAGGAAGTTCTCGTCACCGAACTGGGCGTTGGGATCGACGATGTCGCGGGAATCCGGATCCAGCGCCGAAACCCTGTTGAGCAGATTGTTCTTGGCCGACTGCCACTGCCACGCGCCGCCGGTCAACACCAGCGCGAGCACCGCGACCAGCGCGGCGGCGACCCGGCCGGCAACGGTCAGCCGGTGCGACGGCCGCAGCCGCGGCTTCGCCGGCACGTGCGCCGGGGCCCGCGCAGTGGTCAGGTTGGGAAGGTCGGCGCGGGTCAGGTCCACGGCCGGCAGGATCGCGGTGTCCAGCTCGTCGGTGTCAGGGTAGGGCTCGGGCTCGGCGTCGTGCGCCGGTCGGGCTCGGCGGCGCCTGGGCGGGGGAGCGGTCGCGCCGTCCCCGTGGAGTTTGGCGATCAGGTCTGCGACGGTGATCGGGGCGGACGTGTCGTCGGACGGCCCGGGTTCGGCGGCGGCGCCGTCGGCGGCCGGCGGGGTGTCGATCGCGCGCTCCCACGGCGCGGCGCCTGGCTTCGGCTGCCGGGATCGGGTAAGCCAGTCACCATCGGACCGTTCGCCCGTTCCGTCGGCGCCAGAACGGGGGCGGCCGTGAGTGGCAGCGGCATCCTCGGTGTCGCCGTCGCTCATGGTCCTACCGGCCTTCCAGCGTTCACAGCGTCGTAGGGACCGTGCGCGTCGTTGCGCATCGGCCCGCAGACTGCCGAGTGCCTGTTCACTGTCTAGAGCACCACGCCCGGCTCCGCCACTGGAGACAGGCAGTTTGATCACTCATCGTACTGAGACATCCTGAGAGACATCCAGCCGAACCCGGGTGTCAGAACTGTTTCAGAAGTGTCTCGGTCCGTCGATCAGCCGCCCGAATGCATCACATCGGCACCTGCGGGCACCGTGCAGTCGTCCGGGTCGTTGAGCCAACCCTCGGGCAGGGTGACCGACGCGGCGGACCCCTGACGGCCCCGTGGCCCGTTGGCCGCCGGCGGGAACGGGACATCCGGATCGAGCTGATCGAGCAGCTCGTCCAGCTCGGAAATCGTCTTCACAAGGGCAAGCGACCTGCGAAGGTCGGCTCCGGCGGGGAAACCGTGCAGGTACCACGCGACGTGCTTGCGGATGTCCCGCATTCCCTTGTCCTCCCCGAAATGAGCTGCGAGCAGCTCGCCGTGCCGACGGATGATCTGCGCGACCTCGCCGAGGGTGGGCGGGGTCGCTGGTGCCGCGCCGGTGAACGTGGCGGACAGCTCGGCGAACAACCACGGCCGACCCAGGCAGCCGCGGCCGATCACCACCCCGTCGCAGCCTGTCGCGTCCATCATCGCCAGCGCGTCACGAGCGTCGAAGATATCACCGTTTCCCAGCACCGGAATCGTCGTGACGTGCGCCTTCAGTGCCGCGATCTGCTGCCAGTCGGCGCTGCCCGAATACCGTTGAGCCGCGGTGCGCGCATGTAGGGCGACGGCTGCCGCACCCTCTTCAGCCGCGATCCGGCCGGCGTCGAGGTGCGTGTGATGGTCCTCGTCGATCCCGATTCGGAACTTCACGGTGACGGGAATGTCGGTGCCCTCCGTGGCTCGGACAGCGGCGGCCACGATCTGGCCGAACAGCCGGCGCTTGTACGGGAGTGCGGCGCCGCCGCCCCGTCGGGTCACCTTCGGCACCGGGCAGCCGAAATTCATGTCGATGTGGTCGGCGAGATTCTCCTCGACGATCATCTTGGCCGCGGCGTAGGTGTTGGCCGGATCGACGGTGTACAGCTGCAGCGAGCGCGGCGACTCCTCCGGGGCGAAGGTCGTCATGTGCATGGTCACCGGGTGACGTTCCACCAGGGCGCGCGCAGTGACCATCTCGCAGACGTACAACCCGCTCACGGTGCCGGCGCGGGCGAGCTCCAGTTCCCGGCACAACGTGCGGAACGCGACGTTGGTCACCCCCGCCATCGGTGCGAGGACGACGGGGCTGCGAAGGTCGAACGGCCCGATCCGCACCCCGGGGGCAGGAGCGAAGCGACTGGGGGAAATGTCCGGGGACCGGGCCGATCGGGGGGCGTCCGTTACGAGGCTGATGATCCCACCAGCTGATCTTTGGCCGCCTTCTTCTTGGCCATCTGGGCCAGCCGCTCTTCGCGGCGCTGCTTGGCGACCTCGAACTTGTCGACCGCGTCCTGCAGCTCCTCGACAAGCAGACCGAGGTCGTCGCGCATCCGTGCGCTCTCGCCGTTGAAGTCCTCGCGCTCGAAGATGCGCCACTTCTTCAGCACCGGCATCACGATGTCGTCGAGGTGAATTCGCGGGTCGTACACACCGCCCGAGGCGATGGTCACCGCACGGCGGCGGAAGTCGGGGATGGTGTACCCGGGCATCTTGAAGTTGCGTAGCACCTTGTGCAACGACTTCATCGCCTGATCGGGTGCGATCTCGAAGCCCGCTTCGGACACGTCGCGGTAGAAGATCATGTGCAGGTTCTCGTCGGCTGAGACCCGCTGCAGCAGCTGGTCGGCGATCGGGTCGTTGCACGCCTTGCCGGTGTTGCGGTGCGACACGCGGGTGGCCAGTTCCTGGAACGTCACGTAGATGACGGAGTCGAACAGGCTCTCGGCGAACAGGTCTGCCTCCACCTGCTGGTTCTGGCCCGGGCTGAAGCCGCGGGTCATCTGCTCCAGGCGCAGCATCTCCAGTTCCACGGGGTCGACGTTGCGGGTGACGACGAGGTAGTCACGCAGCGCGATGCCGTGCCGGTTCTCCTCCGCGGTCCACCGGTTCACCCAGAAGCCCCACGGGCCGTCCATGGTGAAGTTCATCGCGATCTCGCGGTGATAGGCGGGCAGGTTGTCCTCGGTCAGGAGGTTGACCAGCATTGCGACACGAGCGACCTCGGAGAGCTTCGACTGCTCGGGATCCCAGTCCTGGCCGCCGAGGGCGTAATAGTTCTTGCCGTCGGACCACGGGATGAAGTCGTGCGGGTTCCAGTCCTTCTTCATCCGCATGTGGCGGTTGACCAGGGGCTCCACGACGGGCTCGAGTTCGGTCAACAGTTGCAGGTCGGTCAGGTCTTTCGACACGACACCTCCCAGTTATCTGTACCTGATGGTTGCAGTCAATATATCTGTGTAAGTCAGTGACATTCAAGCCGCCGCGCCGCCGCTCACATCCAGGTAGAGGCCACTTTTAGGTCACGGCCCTGCTGAGCAGTAGCTCAGCACAGTGGTCGATGAACTGCTCGCGGGTTACCTCCAGTCGACCGTCCAGGTAGGCCGTGAACAATGCAGTGAGTGCCCCGATCAGCCCCGTGGCAACCATCGCCTGGGTGGTGGGGTCGCTGATCTGGGTGAGGTTGCGCTGCAACAATTCGATGAAATTGGGCATCCACCGCGCCCCCGAGCGCGCGAGGACGGGTTCCGCTTCGGGGGCGAGCAGGAGTACCCGGCCGCGTGCGGGATCGTCGATCATCAGTGCCACGAACCGCTCGACGGCATCGCGCATACCCTCGGCCTTCATCAGCGCCGACATGGCCGCGGTGCACACGTCGTCGTACACCGCTGCGACGTACTCGTCCCGGTCGGTGAAGCTCTCGTAGAAGTAGCGCTCGGTCAGGCCGGCCGCCTTGCACACCGCGCGCACGGTCAGGTGCGGTCCGGCGGGGCTGCCGAGGAGCCCGATGCCGGCGGCGACCAGTTCGTCGCGTCGGAGCGCCTGGCGATCCTGCAGCGGAACGCCCGACCACCTACCGCGTCGTTGACCCGACGCCACAGCCCTCCTAAGCTTCGCTACTGACAACGCATGTAGTCAGAATGTCGTGCGGCACCACTCCGGCAGGAAGAGCACCAGTGACTCAAGATACGTCTGCGGCACGCCCCGTCACCAGCGGATCCGCGGCGGAGCCCGAGGTCGCAGCGCCCGGCTGTCCGGTCGGCGGCGAACCGGTGCCGCACGCCGACGTCGTGGCGGCGGGCTGCCCTGTCGCCGGTGGCTATGACGACGTGCCGGCGCCGCTGGGTCCCGACTCGCTGACGTGGAGGTACTTCGGGCAGTGGACTGGACTGTTCCAGGGCACCTGGGCCGGGTCGATGCAGAACATGCATCCCCAGCTCGGTGCGGCGGTCAAGGAACACTCGATCTTCTTCATGGAACGCATCCCACGGCTGCTGCGGTCGATCTATCCGATCGGCGGCGTGGTGTTCGACGGCGACCGTGCGCCCCGGACCGGAGCCCAGGTCCGCGACTACCACATCGGGATCAAGGGCGTCGACGATCAGGGGCGCCGCTACAGCGCGCTGAATCCGGAAGTCTTCTACTGGGCGCACGCGACGTTCTTCAAGTCCACCCTGCTGGCCGCCGAGAAGTTCGGCGGCGGGATCAGCGAGGCCGACAAGCGCCAACTGTTCGACGAGCACATCACCTGGTACCGGATGTACGGGATGAGCATGCGAGTGGTGCCCAAGACCTGGGAGGAGTTCGAAGAGTACTGGGACCACATGTGCACCGACGTGCTGGAGAACAACTGGGCCGCGCGCGAGGTCATGGATCTGTCCACGATGCCCAAACACCCGTCGCTGGAATGGGTTCCGGATCCGTTGTGGAAGTTGAATCTGGCGGTCTTGCAACGCTTCCTGACCTTCATGACCGTCGCGCTGTACGACCCGCCGGTGCGCGAGCTGATGGGCTACACCTGGTCGCCGCGCCAAGAGTTCCTGCACAGGCGGTTCTGCGATGTGGTGACCATCGCGACCAAGGTGCTGCCCAAGCGGTGGCTGATGCATCCGCGTAAGCGTTCGGCGTGGGACCGGGCCACCGGCCGGCTCCCTGCCGATTCCCCGCTGGTGGAGACCCCGGCACGCAACCTGCCGCCGCTCGCATACCGGGACGACCCGCACTTCTACTGCCCGACGGTCTGACCGGCGTTTCGCGAGAGCGCCACCACGGTAGCCCTGAGCCCGCCGGCGCTACCGTGGTGGCGCTCTCGCGAACGGCCACGCCATGTCGCCTCGGCGGTGCCACGGTGCCTGCGTGTCAGGTTTGCGCTCGCCGAAGAAGGGCTAGCTTTGAAGGCATGCAGGCGCCGGAACTCATAGGCGGTCGCTACGAATTACGAGGCGTGCTGGGTCGCGGCGGGATGGCCGAGGTCCGGGACGCCTGGGACAAGCGGCTCGGACGCCCGGTCGCGGTCAAATTGCTCCATCCGGCGGTCAGCACTCAGCCTGACACCCGGCAGCGGTTCGCCACCGAGGCCTGCGCCGCGGCCGCGCTGAACCATCCGCACGTGGTGGCCGTGCACGACACCGGAGTCCACGACGGCAGGCATTACATCGTGCTGGAACGGCTTCCGGGTCAGAGCCTGGCCGATGTCGTGGCCCGACACGGGCCACTGCCCGCCGAACATGTGCGCGCGATCATGCGCGACGTGCTCTCGGCGCTGAGCGCGGCGCACACCCGCGGAGTACTGCACCGCGACATCAAACCGGCCAACATCCTGTTCACCCAGCAGGGCGGTGTGAAGATCGCCGACTTCGGGGTGGCCAAGAGCGCGCACACCCCGCAGACACTGACCAACCGGGTCTTCGGGACGATGGCCTACCTCCCGGCCGATCGCATCGCCGGCCGGCCGGCGACACCCAGCGACGACCTCTATGGACTCGGTTTGGTCGCGTACGAGGCGTTGACAGGCCGACGTGCCTACCCGCAGGACAACCTGGCGGCGTTGGCCGAGGCGATCGCCGTCGGTCGCCTGACCCCGTTGAGCGCGTTGCGTCCTGACGTGGACCCGGCATTGGCGACGACCATCGAGCGGGCGATCGCCCGCGATCCGCGATGGCGGTTCTCCACCGCTGAGCAGATGTTGACCAGCATGGACCCCCCGTACGAGCCACCGCAACGCGCCGGCGGAGTGCTCGCCGCGGTGGCGTTGACCGTCGTTCTTGTTCTCGCGGCGCTGCTCGTCGTGGTGTGAGCCGAAAATAGCTGGCTGACCAGCGCATATACGACCGCTAACCGGCTGATCCCGGTCATGTAACAATCCGCGAGTCGAGTTCAGATTTCATGATCGATGCTGTACATTGCGGCAATTTTCGTTATGTTGCAGGGCGTGGGTCGGCACTCCATCGCCAAGAAGCGGCGCAACCCCTCGGTGTACGTGGTGTCCGCGCTCGCCCCGGCAGCGGTTTTCTTCGCGGTCAAGGGCGACACCGGACCGGTCCCTCTTCCCGCCGAGGAACAGCGGGTGGCGTCCCCGGCGCCCGCCGCCGTCACCGAGCAGTCTCCGCCGTGCTGCCTGGAGGTCGTTGCCGCGCCCGCGACCGGACAGGCACCCGAACGGCTGATCGACAGGGGAGCCGCCCCTGACCCCGAGCAGGCATCGTTGGTGTCCGCATCGCGCTGGCGGGTGGTCAGTCGCACCCTGCCCGCCGGGGTGGCGCCCGAGCGCGGGCTGCAAGTGCGCACCATCCTGACCGCCCGCAGCATCAGCGCGGTCTTCCCGGAGATCAACAACATCGGCGGTGTCCGCCAGGACGCGCTGCGCTGGCATCCCAACGGTCTGGCGCTGGACGTGATGATCCCGAACCCGATGTCCGAGGCCGGCATCGCGCTGGGCAACCAGATTGTCGCCTACGTCCTGGAGAACGCGGAGCGCTTCGGCATCCAGGACGCGATCTGGCGGGGCGTGTATTACACGCCGGGCGGCGCGCGGGCCGGCGGGTACGGCCACTACGACCACGTGCACGTGACCACCACCGGCGGGGGTTACCCCGACGGTGACGAGGTCTACCTTCGCTGACGCCGCCGTCGGATCCGCCAGCGCGAAGACTTGATTCCTGCTTTGTGCCCCCACCAGGGCTCGAACCTGGGACCTGCGGATTAAAAGTCCGTAGCTCTACCAACTGAGCTATAGGGGCGTGAGTGTGTAACCCCGGAAAGAATACTGCACGCTGCTCATTTGAGGATTCGGGTGTCCGTACCCTAAGCTATCGAAGCTCCCAACGAACGAGTGTTGTGAGTACCCCGGAGAGATTCGGCTGGCCCCCTTCGTCTAGCGGCCTAGGACGCCGCCCTTTCAAGGCGGTAGCGCGGGTTCGAATCCCGTAGGGGGTACGCGCAGCGACCACGTGAGTGGGAGTCGCACAGAGTAAGGCCCTGTGGCGCAGTTGGTTAGCGCGCCGCCCTGTCACGGCGGAGGTCGCGGGTTCGAGTCCCGTCAGGGTCGCCATCACGGCGAGGCACTCACAACAGAGTGGCTGGTGCCGTCCGGCCAGGTAGCTCAGTTGGTACGAGCGTCCGCCTGAAAAGCGGAAGGTCGCCGGTTCGATCCCGGCCCTGGCCACCATAACCCGGCTTGGCTTCGGGCCTTCCGTCCATGGATGATGTTCCCGATGATCCGCCTCTCCGTTCTGGTCGCCGCAGCGGCGATGCTGATGTCGTTGTTCGCGCCGCTCGCCGCGGCCCAACCGGACAGCACTCTGGTCGATCTCGTCGACGCGGCCACCCGCCGTCTTCAGGTTGCCGAACCGGTGGCGGCCAATAAGTTCCACACCGGCGGGCTGATCGAGGATCCCGTCCGCGAACAGCAGGTGCTCGAGGCGGTGTCGGCGGAAACGGCGGCACTGCAACTGGATCCGGCGTACGTGTCGGCTGTCTTCCGCGACCAGATCGACGCCACCGTGGCGATCGAGTACACCAGGCTGGCGCAATGGAAGTTCGACCGGGCCGCGGCTCCCGTCGATGCTCCGGATCTTGCCTCGTCGCGCGGGATCATCGATGCGCTGAACCGCGAGATGGTGACGCTGATGGCCGACGAGTGGGGCAAGCTGCACGGGCCGGCCTGCCGGGCCGAACTCGACCAGGCCAAAACGGTGGTCGCCACACAGCGCGGGCTCGATCCGCTCTACCGGCAGGCGTTGGATCACGCGACGCGCAGCTACTGCCGCTGACATGACCGACTTTCGGCAGCGGCTGCTCGACGCCCTGGAGGCCTCGATCGCCGAGGACGGCTATGCCAGGACGACGGTGGCCGACATCGTGCGGCGGGCCAAGACCTCGCGGCGCACCTTCTACGAGCATTTCGACAGCAGAGAGGCGTGTTTCGTCGCCCTGCTGTCGGACGCCAACGCCGAGCAGATCAGGCAGATCTCCGAGGCCGTCGACCCCAGCGCACCCTGGCAGAAGCAGGTCCGGCAGGCGATCGAAGCGTGGATCTCGTCGGGTGAAGCGCGCTCGGCGCTGATGCTGAGCTGGATCCGCGACGTGCCTTCCCTTGGCGCCGCCGCCCGGGGCCTGCAGCGGGACGCGATGGAACACTTCATCGACATGGTCGGGGCGCTCGGCGCCACCGACGAGTTCCGGGCCGCCGGCGTCGGCCCCGTGTCGCGCCGCCGCATCATCATGCTGCTCGGAGGACTGCGCGAGCTCACGGCCATCACCGTCGAAGAGGGCGGAAGCATGGGTGACGTCACCGACGAGGCGGTCGACGCGTCGATCGCACTGCTGAGCCCGCCCGGCCACTGAGGCGTCCGCCCTCTTGGCGTCCCGCTCAGACCAGCGCGGTGGCCTTGGCCTCCTCGAAGAGCGTGGTGTCATGCGAGCACAACATCATCAGGTCGGGGTGCCCCGCGCGATACAGCTCGGCGAGCCGGTCATGGTTCTGCCTGACCTTCTCACGGTCGGCCGCGACGAGCTTTTCCAACAGTGCGGTCAACCTCGGCATCGGCAGCGCATCGGCGATGGTGCCGGGGTGATAGAAGGAGTCGCCGCCGTGCAGAACCCAGCGGTGTCCGGCGTCGACGGCGACACACGCGTGCCCCTCCGTGTGGCCCGGCAGCGAGACGAGCACGAAACCCGGCCCGATCTCGGTGAGTTCTTTGGCGGCCGCGAAACCGCGCCATGCCTCACCGTCGACATGGTGTTCGACGATGTGGGGTCCGTGCGCCCACTGCGGAGGCCGGAAGCGGATCCGGTTCTGGATCGAACGCGACCGCATCGCGGCGAAGGCCTCCTCGGAGGTGACATGCACCTGGGCGTCGGGAAAATCGGCCAAACCGCCGATGTGGTCGGCGTCGAAGTGGGTCACCACGATGTGACGGACATCGGAGCGGTGGAAGCCGAGCTTCTCGATCTGACGGATCGCGGTCTCGTCGGGATCGAATCGGGGTCGGATCAAGTGGCGCCTGATGCGCCCGAAACGGCCCGGGTCGGCACAGTCGCGGGTGCCGAACCCCGTATCCACCAGCACCAGTCCCGCGTCGGACTCGACCAGCAGCACATGACACACCATCATGCCGACGCCCGGCGGATGAAGTGTCCCGCAATTGAGGTGATGAACTTTCACATGTACCCCCGAGTAACAAGTCAAAGGTACGTGCGCAGCACCGTCAAGCGATGTGGCCGCTGCGGTACCTTACGCACATGGTCCGGCCTGCTCAAACGGCGCGCAGCGAACGCACTCGGGAGGCGCTGCGGCAAGCGGCGGTGGTGCGCTTCCTGGCGCAGGGCGTCGAGGACACCTCGGCCGAGCAAATCGCCGCCGACGCCGGGGTGTCCCTGCGAACCTTCTACCGGCACTTCGCCTCCAAGCACGACCTACTGTTCGCCGACTACGACGCGGGCCTGCACTGGTTCCGGGCGGCGCTCGCCGCCCGCTCGCCCGAGGAATCGATCTTCGAATCGGTGCAATCGGCGATCATGGCGTCGCCCTATGACGACTGGGCGGTCACCAAGATTGCGGCGATGCGTGCGCAGGAACTCGACGCCGGACGCATCGTCCGGCATATCCGGCAGGTCGAGGCGGACTTCGCCGAAGCCGTGGAGGAGCACATGATCTCGACCTGCGCGGCGCGTGCCGGCAGCGATGAGCGGATGCGCATCACCGTCACCGCACGGTGCATCGCCGCGGCGGTCTTCGGCGCCATGGAGGTGTGGATGCTGGGGGAGGACCGCTCGCTCCCCGAATTGGACCGTCTGTGCCGGCAGGCGCTTGAGTTGCTGCGCTCCGGTATCGGAGACCGGGTCTGATCAGCGCCGAAATCGCATTCCACGCGGCGCATCGTCGCGTTCATGCGCTTGGAGTGCGATTTCGGCGGCCGACATGTTTTGTCAATATTGACAAAACATTGACCGGCGTGACAGCCTCAGCCGATGGCGGACTTCGACGCGATCGTCGTCGGTGCCGGACATAACGGGCTGACCGCGGCGGCGCTGCTGCAGCAGGCGGGTCTGCGCACGCTGTGTGTGGAGGCCAAGCTCTATGCGGGCGGCATGGCCTCGACCGTCGAACTCTTCGACGGCTTCCGGTTCGAGATCGCAGGCTCTGTGCAAGTACCGACCTCGGCGGTGGTGAGCGAGGCGCTCGGACTGGGTGACCTGCCTACCGTCGACCTCGACGTGATGTCGGTGCAGTTGCGCGGCGTCGGCGACGATCCGCTCGTCTACTACACCGATCCGGTGAAACTACTGACCCACCTCAACGACGTGCACGGCGCCGAGGCGGTCAACGGCATGGCCGGGCTGATGGCGTGGTGCCAGGCGCCCACCCGGGCGCTGGGGCGGTTCGACGCGGCGCGGCCGCCCAGATCACTCGATGAGATGTTCGCCTGCGCCACCAGCGAATTCGAGCGGCAGGCGATCAGCGACATGTTGTTCGGATCGGTCACCGAGGTGCTCGACCGGCACCTGCCTGACCGCGAGAAGCACGGTGCGCTGCGGGGAATGCTGGCCTTCCTCGCTGTGAACACCACCTACCGCGGACCCGCCACGCCGGGGAGCGCGGCCGCACTGGCCTTCGGGCTGGCCGTCCCCGACGAGAGCGCCACACTGATCAAGAAGTTCCGCGGCGGCATGGGCGCGGTCACGGACCATCTTCAGCAGATGTTCGCCGCAGCGGGCGGTGAACTCCGGCTGCGCACCAAGGTCGCCGAAATCACCGCCGACGCAGGCGCGGTCACCGGTGTCAGGCTGACGGACGGGTCGACCGTGGCCGCTCCGGCGGTGGTGTCGGCCCTCGCTCCGGACGTCACGGTCAACACGCTGGTCACGCCGACAGCGGTTCCCTCGCAGCTGCGGGACCGCTTCTCGCATATCGACCACCGCGGCAGCTATCTGCAGATGCACTTCGCGCTCGATGCGGCGCCCACGTTCGCTGAGCCCTACACAATGCTGAACGAACCCGGATATCAGTCCGCCATCGGTATTTTCGTGACACCGGAGGAACTGCACAAGCAGTGGGAGGGTGCCCGCGCGGGAGAGGTGCCCGCCGATCCGGCCATCGCCTTGCAGATACCGTCTGCCAACGACCCGAGCCTGGCCCCGCCGGGCAAGCACGCCGTGTCGGCGTTCTCACTGTGGTTTCCGCTGACCGAGGAACGCGCGAGCTACGGACAGATGAAAACTGAGATGGGGAAGCGGGTGATCGACAAGATCACCAGGCTGGCACCGGATTTCGAGAGTCTGATCCTGCGCCACACCACGTTCACCCCCAGGCACATGGGCACGATGTTCAATGCTCCCGGCGGTGACTACTGCCACGGGCTGATCCACCCCGAGCAGATGGGGCCTAACCGTCCGGGCCCGAAAGGCTATGTCGACCAGCCTGTTCCGGTTGAGGGACTGTACCTGGCCAGTGCCGGGTGCCACGGCGGTCCCGGAATCACGTTCATTCCAGGCTACAACGCCGCCCAGCAGGTGATCGCCGACCTGCACTGATCCGGTCCGACGTGATGTCAGGTCGCGGGACCACTCTCGGTGGCGCCACCCTCGTCGGCCCAGTCCACGCGATCCTCGTCGCCCTTCGAAGGATCGCTGATCACATCATCGTCGGCCTGCTCGGAACCGGCTTCGGTCTGGGCGGTGTTCGGCTTGTCTTTCGTCACGGCGCTGGGTTACCCCTAAGCCTGGATACACCGATTAGGTGGCGGCCTGGGTGGGTTGAAACAGCGAAATGCCCTGTCGTGGTGGGAGAATGAGATTTGTTCAGGATCCAATTCAGCCACTACGAAGGGCATCTCGTAGATGCAACT